>JACPTH010000448.1 GCA_016192885.1 bacterium
ATCTAACCCGTTGATTTTTTTTGAGCCGATAATGCCGTTCACTGTTTCATGGGTCATAGAAAGCATCACCTCCGCAACCTTTGATGCTTCAACTCCCTTGGAAAACAAATAGGTTTCCGGAAAAGCAAGGCCCTCCGGACTTTCAATTTCTCCCCAATCCGAGAAAATTCTCGAAAGCAACAATTTTGAAGAAATTTCCATAGAGAAGCTTGCCGCAGAACACACCCCCATCTCTTCCAGTCTGTGGGCAATTTGAGCAATCCGCCAACCCTCGGGGATTGTGACACGAAGCAATTCTTTTTGCCCTTTCATAATGATAAAAAAGATTTTTTCAAAGCTTTCAGTTCCATTAAATCTGTACTTCCCCGGCTTTAACTTATCATTCACCGCATAACAAGCCACCCAAAATCGAAAAAGAAGTGAGCTGCGAATTACCCCCGCTTCTTTTAGGAGCATGGCTATTCCCCTGGTGGTCATCCCGTGGGGGATAACAACTTCGACGGCTTCGGGAAGAGGTGTTAAAGATTGGCTTGCACTTTGATACCAGCAAAATCCCCCGCCCAGAAAACCCAAACAAAAAATTAGAAAAAAAATGCTTCCGTAAATTGCGAATGCCCGAAGCACAGCTAAATTAACAGGGGATTCCTAGCTATTGAGGAAGAAGTTTAAAAGTCAAAACAGTATTGCGGCTGTTATCAATAACGAAAACATCCGAATTTTGCGCGACAACCACACCCTTGGGATAGACAAAGTGCCCTCTTTCCTCACCAAGATTTCCGATCTTAGATACGAACTTTCCATCGGGAGAATACATTACTACAGGAACATCTCCGAGGTCCACCACGAAAATGTTTCCCTTTGAATCCACCGAAACATTGGAAGGCCCTTTTAAAGGTTCGTATTCACCTTTTTGGGTGATTTCCAAAAGTACATCTCCCTTTAAATTTAGTTTTAAAACGCGACGAGAGGCTAGATCGGTTAAATAAATAGCCTCATTTTTCACCAAAATTGAAGATGCTGCGCTAAGCGCGGATTTACCCGACCCGCCGATACTTTCGATAAACCCCCCCAACGCGTTGTATTTGAAAATTCCCGGGTCTCTTTTCATAACAACGTAAACATTTCCCGCCCTGTCAAAGGCCGCATCCATAGGGTTTTTCACTTTATCAACAATTTTTACCAAAGGCTTCCCGGATTTATCGTACTTTACGATTTTATTTCCGCGATAATCGCATAGAACAACATCATCGGTTATTTCGTTGATCCCGCAACCGGAAACACCTTGGACTTTAAACCCTGTCGTCCCATATTCGCCCGCAACTAGCTTTGAGGAACCGTCGGTAGGTGAAAGGATTTGAAAGCGATTATTTCCTGAATCGACGATGAGGAGATCTCCTTGGGAGGTAAGTGAAATGTCGCAAGGTCCCAAAAAATCACCCCGGCTAGAACCCGAATGGCCGAATTCGCGATCAAATTTGTAAGTCTCCGGAACGCAGCCCGAAGCAAACAATAAAAAAATCCCGATAAAAAGTCCAAAAAATTTCTTCATATGGGAATTATACTTGCCTAATTTTCCACAATCAATTACAAAATTTAGCGATGTAGATTTGTTTCGGTAAATTATTTGATTCTTTAAAGGCTTTTCTCGATACCAAATGGTACGGACTTTTCACAACATTCTTCTTTTCCATGGTTCAAGGCGAGTTTCAGCGAATGATGAAGCCCTTATATTGACCTCTAAAATCAGCCTTCAGGTTAAATCAAATAATTTTTCTACCGCTTTTTTGGGATTCGGGACTCCGTCCCTTCGCCAGACTCTTGAATCCGTTTATTCCCGTGGAACCCGTCAAATACGAGTCTTTCCACTTTTTATTCTAAGCGGAAAGCATCTGGAGGAAGATTTACCAAATATTCTCAAAGAATTTCGAACCGCCAATCCGGACGTTAACATTATTCAAGAACCGTATTTAGCCTCAGATCCGTCTTTTGAAAAATGGTTCATCTCCAAAATAAAAGATTTCTCATAGTAAAGCCTGCGCGGAGAATTGCCTCCTGAAATGTTTTCATTGAAATGAATTCCCTTTTTTTTCGCCTTTCCCTCCTCAGTTTAATTCTAGGAACATGGATGGTTTTCGGCGCAATCTTCGGGTTTTGGATCGGCTGGAAAAGCACCCAACAGGAGATTCTCGTTATATTGACTTTCCATGGGGTTACGGAAACTCCCGCAAAACCTTGGGAAATTGAGTTCGGGAAGTTAAAAAAGTATGTACAAGATTTAAAACGATTTGGTTTTGAACCTCTTTCCCCGAGTCAATTTGAACCTTGGATGAAAGGGTTGATTAGCGGCGGAAGAAGATTCATGGTAACCTTTGACGACGGCTTGCTTTCTTCCGCAGAGGCGATAAAAAAACTAAAGGCGGAAGAAGATTTGGATTCTGTTTTCTTCATAGTAACCGATTTTTTGGGAATGCCCGGCTATATTGACGTAAAGATTCTGCAGGATTTGTCCAAAATGGGCTGTTGGGTTGGTCTTCATGGGAAGGACCATCAAAGCCCGGTCGAAATTCTTGCGAAAGGAAATGATTTAAAGATTCAGCTGCTTGAGGCACAAAATTACCTTCAACAAATTCTTGGAAAACCGGTAAAATGGTATGCATACCCCTTCGGGGAATTTGACGAGAAAGTGGTTCAATGTATTGCCTCGGCCGGTATTACCTACGGTTTCTCCATTGCAGCCGAGCGAGTAACCAGAACCAACAACCCGCTTCTTATCCCAAGGCTTATGTTTTTGAAAAACGCTGAAAAGGAAGGGGAACCGGTGATTGAAGATTATCTTCCTCCCGCCGGATTAAGAAATGGGATTTTAATTTTAATGCTGGCTTTTTTCGTCTTGTTGTGGGGTTTAAGGAATTTACATCGATTTTATTTCTCTTGGAAAAATCTTGCAAATTGATTTTTTTCCCGACTATGATATCATTTAGCAAGAAAAAATTTTAGAAAAGAAATTACAATGCGGCATATCGTTCTTGGAAGATTTTTTGTTCTTTTTTTGTTTGTTTTCTCCGTTTCTATTGCTTTGTTTTCACAAGACAAAGAAAACGATTCCAATTCAAACAATCAAAACCCCATCTTGCTACGCATTCCATCATTAACAAAGACTCATGGGGTAGCTAAATTTACAATTCAAGTAAAAACCAATGTCTCCCTGTTCGGAAAACTACAAGAGCCTATTTTTACCCAAATATCCGGCGAGCAGGTGATCGAACGAATTTCGCGTGAGGGCCCTCTAATTTGGGAGCGAATTACAACGACTTGCGCAACCATGTCCTCTTATACCCCCGGAAAACCAAATGAAGACACTGATTCAAAACTACTGACCGAAACCCTGCTTAAGATTGGAATCAATCCTGTTTCCATGCCAATTAATAGAGCTCTAACCCCGCGCGGGGAAGTTGAAATACTTGAAGGGGTTCCCGCCAGCCAAGCGGCATTTTTCAAAGAAGCTTCAAAACTTGGTTTCCCTGAAAATCCTGTGCGCCCAGGTGAAAAATGGGAACTTACGATGCAATTACCTTTTGAGCTTGATCGTTCGACTCCGCCCATTTTGTACCAAAATAGATCCACTTTTACGTTAGATTCATATTCACTTTCGCCGGGTTCTCCGACGGCTAAATTGTCGCTTTCGCTTCTGGGTCAAGATCTAGAGCCGGCATCCGCACCGATTCACATTTCTTCCACTGGAGAAGGCAAAATCGATCTTCGGCTTTCGGATATGCAGTTCTTGTCCATAAAAACTACCGGAAGAAGTCAAGTAAAATTCGGTCTTGGGAACCATTTTGAAACGGAAGAGCGGATCGAAATCGTCTATTCAGACTTCCTTTGAGGGGAACGATTTTTAGCAAGCAAAGCGATATTCCTCTTCTTCTACTACACGGGATAGCCTGCAATGGAGAGGTTTTTTCCGACTTAAAAAGCCCCGGATTGGCAACGGAGTTTTCCAAAGCCGGTTTTCATGTACAAATTCCTCATCTCCAAACATCACAGGAAGGTTGCGATTTTGATTCGCAATTGCTTAAGGATCTTCCCGAAATTTGGAATGCGGCTTGTGTTAAAAGCCAAACTGCTCCAATGGTTCTTGGACATAGTATGGGAGGAATGCTTGCGCTTGTAGGCCAGGCAAGAGGGATAATTTCCAGCCCTAGATTATTGGTTCTTGGAACCCCAGTCGTGTTTCAACGAATCCCATTTTACCCAAACTTAATGAAGAAAATTCTCTGGATTTGCACCAAATTAAGCCTTCCTTTGATCCCGCTGAGAATTCTTGCCCGTTGCGTGTTCATTTACTTTATGTACGGAAACCAAGGAAAACCCTCCCAAGAGTTGCGCATTTTTCACGCTCTCATACGGCGCGCGGCGGTGAATGTTTCCTTACAGACTCTTGCCCAGGCAACAAGCTGGGTGGATTCGCTTCGATTTTTCAATCGCTTTAGAACTCACGACTATTTTCAAGATTTGAAACTGATTAAAGTCCCGGTGGCTTTTGTGGCCGGAGAAAATGATAGGATCGCCCCAATCGCCTCGATGAAACCAGGATACGATGCGGTTTCGTCGGAAGAAAAAAGGTTTGAGGTAATAAAAGGAGCTAGCCCAAGTAGTAAAACTTGCGGAAGGTTGGTTTAAAGCTCCGGTCTCAAAATAGTTTTTTTTTCGGCAAAAATCCAATAGCATTTTCCATCCGGAATAACTTCCCGAACTTCTAACCCCGCGGAACTACATACCCGTGAAACCTCTTCACAAGGCGGCGAAGGAGGCTCAGCCGACTTGTTTCCAAGCTCCTCCAACATTTTTTTTCGATTTGTTTTTACGGATTCTCTTATCGCGCCGTTTAAGTCAGGGCCATACCCGCGACCTATAAAAGCCGTTCCTCCAAGGTTAAGAATTCTTGCAATCTCTTCCCAGGATTTCCTTAGGTCGCTCCACATATGCATGGAATTCCTGCTTACTACAAGATCGATGGTTTGGCTTCGAATCGGAATATTTTCCGAATTTCCAACCATGCCCATCAAACTTTCTACATCAGCCTGGCTTTGCCATCTTTTTTTCGACTGAAAAACCATTTCAAACTCTAAATCAACTAAATATCCTAACTTGAAACCTCGCTTACAAAAAGCTTCCAACCATTGCCCAACACCCCCGCCAAGATCAACGATTCGGAAACCCGGGAAAAAGGTTCTCGAAAGCCTCTTCAAAACGGAATCGACGAGGGGGTTGAAAATCGGATTTAGAGGGCCCTCGCTTAACTTGATATATTTCTTGAAAGATTTCATCAAAAAAAAGGCAGAAAGGTCTATAAGCCGGGTTCTGTATCCCTTTCGGGACGACGATCATCTATCTAGGATCGCAATTGCTTGCGATCTCATGCGACCAACCCGAGGTTTTAACGGAGCGGGCAGCCCCTCCCTCTGTTTGATCTTGCACCAGGCGTGGTTTTCAAGGTACCCCCGTCGCCGGGGGCCCGGTGCGCTCTTACCGCACCATTTCACCCTTACCTGCATCCTTTAAGGATCATCGGCGGTGTTTTTTCTGTTGCACTTTCAGTCCCCGAAGGATCTCTCCCTCGAAGCCTGGGTGTTACCCAGCACCCTGCCCTTTGGAGCCCGGACTTTCCTCATCTCAAAATGAAACGCGATCGTCCGACCTCTCTGCCAAAAATAAATTACCTCATTTTAAGGAGTTTTGTCCATCCTGAGGGTTGACTTTTCCGTCTCCGTCATTTCGAAGAGAATCAATTTTAATATTTCGCCTGGGGCCAAACATTCGCATCCAAATTCCGCCGATTCCAGAGGGAAAGATAGGCTCCTTTTTGCGACGCAAAAAACCACAGCCATCGCAACGGTAAACTTTGCAACGCAAGCCCAAGGTGTTTAGTCCGGCGTCTTTAATCCGCTCAAATGAAATAGCCAGAGCTCCATTACAGCGCGGACATCTTTCAATAAAAAATACGATATAACACAAAAAAAGGCCTACGAAAAAAGCAAGGACAACTTCTTTTGAATTCCAAAGAAAATCGAAAAAATCAAATGATTTTCCGGAGTTCACTTGGAATTTTTTTTCTTGCTTAAACTCATCCATCAACATTCTTTTAATGGTCAAAACTCCATCTAAGAAGGCTTGACCGTCATTTGATGAATCATTTTTGACAAGAACTTCGTTCAAGATTTTCTCCCCCATTTCCCGGGTAATCAGGTACTTTAATCCGATACCTACCCTTAAATTAATCTTTCCATGGTTGGAATTATTAGGAAGGCCGGCAAATAAAAGAATTCCCCTTTTCTCCAACCCAATTGACCTGATCCATTCGGAAAAAAAAAGGTCAACCTTCTGAGGATATTGAGATAAATCGGCGAAAATCTCGGTTTTGATCATTATTCGAATTCTAAGCGTATCCTCAATTTCCTTACAAATTGGAAAAATCCGTTCTTTGATGTTTGATGAAAGGATCTTTCCGTCATCCAAAATGTGGCGATCGTGTTGATCTTCAATTTTGGGAAAGAGTTGAGCGAAAAGGGGTTGAAACCAGGCGAAATTAAAAATAAAAAAGAGAACAAGAATTCTGGAAGGTAAAAAAGAAATCATAAGATTTCGTCAATCACCCCGGTCCAGCATAGAAGCATTTCGCAATTTGGGCAAGGGTCCGCGGTGGTTTTCCCGACTATTTTTTTGAGGAAACTTCTTGGTAGACTTAACCCGCATGCGGGGCATCCTTCGGTCTGAGCCTCCCAAAGCGCCCGGCCCTTTCCTTTGCGACGCAATTCCTCGTATAAACCCAAAACATCCGGCTCGATTTCCAGTGAAGCTTGGTTACGTTTTGTGCTCACCAGTTCTCTTTCCTTTTGAATTTCCTCAACCTCTTTTTTCCTCTTACCTTTCACTTCTTCGAAATGGACACGGCGCCCCGCAGTTACTTTTTTCCCTTTTTCAATGTCTTTCTGAAGAATTTCGATTTTCTCCATATCTTCAAGAACTCTAGTTTCAAGGGGAGAAACTACCTCCCTTATTTTTTCCATTTCGGTCTGGAGCGCCAAATAAGCGTTTGGACTTAATCCGGAACTTCGCTGTTTAAGGTCAAGAATTTTCAATTTTTCTCCAAGGTCTTTAACTTCATCTTCATTCTGCTTCATACGGAGCGTAACTTTCTTCAAGAGGGCGATCTTTTTGGCTAAAAGCTCCTCCTCTTGCTTGATTTCCAAATCCATTCGATTGGTTTTCCCTGAAATAAGATTCAGCTTTTCATCGATTTTATCTATCTCAAGATCAAAATCTTGCATAATGAGCAACTTGGTAATCTCGACCACTTAAACCTCCAAATAGTATTGAATATCGGTAGAGTACAATAAAGTTCAATTCACTGTCAACGCGGAACAGATCTGCGCGGCAATTCCCCCTCAGAGCTAAACTTCTTTCTGATTCGCGCTGACAGCTCACATCAATCCCATACGGGCAAATGATTTTGTGCCCGTACCTAGCTCGGAAGCGCTTCACGCCGAGATTTGCCGGACCCTGAAAGTTACCTGCCACAATTCCGGGAAAAAACAGAATCTTTCTAAACGGGTCGGAGCGCTTGGGAAAAATGATTTAATATATTAGGGATATTTTAAAAAATAAGGTTAATTTGCAAATCACTTCGAAAGCCCTCCAAACCTCCCACGTTGACTAGGACCGTTTTATTTGACCCGGTACTCGCTCCATTTGGAACTATGACACGGATTTGATTATCCTGCCAGCCCTGAATGCTTGCCGGAAAGCCGTCAATAGTCACCGAACCTGGACCCTCAGATTGGGTTTGCCCAAAATATTTTCCATTTATGGTCAACAATTCCCCACGCTTCAAAGGATTGGGAAGAATCCCTGCTAACTCCGGGGAAGAAATAGTAAATGGGAATGGTGTGCTTTGTTTTTGATTGCTAGTGACCATGACATTGTAAACAGCGGGGTTTGGAACTTGCGGAACTCTTGCTTGAATCGAGTAATCTGACCAAAAATTAACCGACGCCATCAAACCTCCGATTGTAACGACGCCGCCGACCTGATTCTGCGATGCTCCGAAACCTTGGCCATTAATTGTGATGACCGAGCCCACATTATCTGATGAAGGATTGATGCCGGAAATACTAGGGAAAATTAAGGAAAAAGAAAGCGAATTAGACGGGCGATTCCCGTTAACCATAACAACCACAGATAGATTCCCTGGGGAAAGGCCTCCCGAGGTCGGAACCACGCAGTTAATTACATTTGAACTCCAATTTATAACCTGAGAAACTTGTCCATTGAATGATACATAAGACCCGTTCTGGGTAACCCCGAAAAATTGACCGGTAAGAGTAACCTGTGTTCCAGGAGTTCCGCTGGGGGGAGTTATCCCTGATAAAATCGGGTCACTTACGGAAAATTGGGCGCTTGGATTCGAAGAATTCCCGCCAATTGTAACTACAAAAGCTCCATTCACGGTATTATTTAATGGAATTGGCGCAACTATAACGGTATCGCTCCAACTATGGGGAGTAAGGGTTACCCCGGCGTAACTTACTAGGCTTGAACCCTGTACTGTGCCAAAACCCTGGCCTTGAATCGTGACGATGGTTCCGGGGCCTCCGGTGCTTGGCGAAATCGAATTAATTCGCAACGATGAACCCGTGCTTACCGGGTTCTTG
>JACPTH010000449.1 GCA_016192885.1 bacterium
CAAAGACGTGTGGGATGAAAAAAGCCGATGTTAAAGGTGACATCGGGCATTTCTCGACGGAAAATTTTGACTCGATTCCGGGTTTTCATCTCGATCAAAGCCTTCATCTTGAAGTGGACGGGAATATCAACCGCTCCACCAAAGTTAATGCAGTCTTAGATGATAAAGAAGATCAAGACCGCAGGTTTACCATTAAGGGTGAGGGAAGATTTTGGAACGCCGCAATCGGTGATTTGCCCGTTTCAATGAAGGATACCGAGTTCGCTCTTTACAACAAAGAGGTTAGGGGTTTGATGTTTGGAGCCAATTTTTCCCCCCGCTGGAACTCCATGTTTCTTTTTTCTCAGTCAAAGGGAATGGCTCGACGCGAACAATTCCGCGGCGCGGGACAGCAGCAAGAATTCCGATTATCGGCGCAACCGGTCGTACAAAATTCGGAAAGGGTGACTATCGACGGAAGAAGCATTAATCGTGGAACGGATTACATTATTGACTATGAAGACGGAATACTAAAATTCCTTCCCCATCTTCTCCCAATCGAAGTGACAAGTTGGGTAATAATCGAATATGAAGTTTCAGATTCCAAATTAGCGTTTCGCCGAAACTTGTATGGAACCCGTCAAACATATCAAACTACCCCCGATCGCCGATTTGGAATCACCTGGGTTCGGGAAGCGGACGACTTTACCCCAAAGTCCGAATCGGTTGCCTCCGGGACCGCAAGGCCAATGGAACACGTGATTTTAGATTTTGATTCGGCGTGGCGAATCAATAAAACGTTTTCCCTTTCCGGGGAACAATCCTTCTCGACTTTCGATCCAAATAAAAACAGTGAGTTTGCTTGGCAAGACAAAAAAATTATGGGAGGCGCCTCGCGTTTCTCGATTTCCGCGAAAGGCGGGCGCTTCGATAGTGAATTCGCTCATCGAAAAATTGGAAAGAATTTTCGTTTGGTGGGTCGCGAAGAGGGGGCGGCAAATCTCGGTGAGCGAGGGGTCGTAAACGACGTTTTAAAGCAAAATGGAAAACTTTCGCTTCAATTAAAGCCCACAATTTCAGTGTTTGGGAACATAGAAAATTCGAAAACCAATTTTTCCAAAGACCCGACTCTTTCAGCGATTACATTTTTTGAGCGTGGCGGAGGTTTCACCTGGAAGTATAAACCTAAGTCTCAATTGGAGGCTCGATGGAATAGCCAGATTGACAGGG
>JACPTH010000450.1 GCA_016192885.1 bacterium
AACCTTTGAAGAAATTGGAAATAAAGTTCTTTTGTCGGGCGCAATCTGGCGTCCAGGCGAATACGGGGTCACTCAAAATCAAAGAATTAGCGATTTGATTACCTTGGCTGGGGGGTTAGTCGGGGAGGAAGCTTCTCCCCATACGGGGCAAATAATCAGAAAAGGCAAGGAAGGCCTTGAAAAGCTGATTTCATTCGACCCTGAGAAAGCCCTAATGCACGATCCTAAAAATGACCTTGTTGTTGAGCCTTTAGATACTATCAGGATTTTTGCAGCTGCGGAAATTGAACCGGATATCAGGTATATAAGTATCGCGGGTTCCGTTCGCAGGCCCGGGGAGTACATTCTACGAGAAGGAATGACCGTGAGAGATTTGGTTCTCCGAGCGCAGGGTTTGACGGCGGACTCCTCGGGAGAGCTGGAATTGGCCCGGGTTACTCGAGGCCATAACTCGGATATTAGACAAATCAAAATCGATCGCGTTCTAAAAAAACCAAGCGACCCGGATAACCTAAAGTTGAGACCCATGGATAGAATAAATGTTCTAGCGCAAGGCGATAGGCTTCTGGAATACGAGATAATTATCATAAAAGGGGAAGTTAGGAGGCCCGGCCCGTATGCTTTAAAACAAAGAGGCGAAAGGCTTTCTGAGATTATTAAAAGAGCCGGAGGGTTAACTTCTGAAGCTTTCCCTGAGGGGGCCGTGTTTATGCGAAAAACTGAACAAATCTTCGCCCAACATCAGTTAAAGGCTGCGGAAACCATTCAAAGCGACCTTTACCAACAAGCGGTTTTAGACCTTCAAGCCGATCTTATGCGCGCGGGCGCGAATATTTCAGAAGTCGCAGCCGCCGGTTCGGAATCGCCGAACTTTGTAATCCCTAAAGGAGAAGGTTTCGGAAACAAAAAAGATTTTGAAGGTGGAAAAGTTGAAGGATCGGTATCTTTAAGCAAATTGTTTGTTGATAAAGGATCGACTGATATTAGTGAAACTGAAATCGAAAGCAGCAAAGCGGTGAAGGAAGAAACCTCGCGTTTCACGGGGAAAGACCCCAGCTCAAAATTCCTTAAACAAGAAAACATGCGGATTCCAATTAGATTGGATCAGGCTATTCAAAAAGTCGGGGAAGCGGAAGACCTTGCTCTTCGAGACGGAGACCAAATTTTTATCCCTCCTATTCCGACGACGGTATCGGTGATAGGCGCTGTAGTAAACCCTTCAAGCATCTTGTTTAAACAATACCAAGGGATTTCTTATTACATCAATAGAGTTGGGGGGTTCTCCACAGGGGCAAATCATGCAAGAACTGTAATAGTAAGGTCAAACGGCGAAGTATTCCCGCTTCGAAAAACTTTTTCTATTAAGCGAGGGGATGTGATTCTAGTCCCGCCAAAGGCTAAACTCGTTCCGCGAAACAAATTAGCCGAAAGCTCCCAGATTGCGCAAATTTTTGGGAACCTTGCCGTGGTTTATAAAGTCATCAAACCCTGAATTCTTACCATTTTTTTAATTGACCAAAATGAAATCTCGTAGTATCTCTATCATTTGTATTTCACCACATTTGTAGTTCGTTACAAATTTTTTAGGGAGAAAAGAGAAATTACGATGAAACATAGTTCCCGAGATAACTTCATTAGCCGCATTGATTTTTTTCACTTTAATAATGGACAAATTGCTTTTGTTTTATTCCTGATTTTTTTCTCGACTTTTGTTTACCCTTCTCCGACTTGGGCGGCGGGAACTTGGGATTTTTTTGAGATTAATGCCCAATATCGTGGGGGGATGAAAAAAAGTTTTCAGGAGTTAGGTTGCGGATTGGCTTATTTTTCCGATCTTCAGGATGGAAAAAAGCAAGTGATTTTACATGCCTGCGTTAAGCATCCGGAAAAAAAGAAAACCTATTACTCGATGAGATTGAATCTAGTTTATTCGGTTTCTGACGCCGGAATTTCAATCGTTTCCGAACCATATGCCTGGTTTGAAGCGTTTGACAAAGATCAAGAACCTCAAATTAAAGATATGGTTTTGTTGCTTCCAATTGTTAAGGATGGTTCATTTTTGCGGTTTGGGAACGGGCAAATTAAGATAAACAACACTCTTGTTTCGGTGAAAATTGATTCCTTAAAGGGCGGAAAAAACTACGAGTATAATGTTTTAAGACCCGGGAAAACCCCCGTGGAAGGCAAATTTTTCGTGGATGTTGACCAGGGGAAATCAATGAGCGTAAAAAAATTTCGGTTCAAAAGAGGCAAGATCGTAACCTCATTTGTAAGCGTTCCGCTTTCCCAAATTGAAGGGAAATACAAGTCTGTTGCCCCCTTCAACAAAGTTGTTTTTGAACGGTAAAATCCGCAGCCTACAAAAGCTTATTTAGGGTCTCCCATCGGCCCAAAGCTTCGTTTAATTCCTCGCCAAGTTGTGTGTGTTTAAGAGATAGATTTGTTAGTTCTTCGCGAGTGAGTCCGCTTGGAGGGTTGGATAAAAATTTTTCCAGCTCTCGAAGTTGGTTTTCGGTTTCCTCAATCTTTCCTTCAATTTCCAGGATTTCCTTTTCATATTTCTGCTTTTGTTTGTTTAGACCTTTTTGAACGCGTCTATGTTCGCGGTTTTCATTTTCAAACTTAGAAAATGTCGGTAAAGCCTTTGGATTAGAGGTAGTTTCAGCAAGTTTAATTTGTTCTCTGGCCCAAAGAAATTGGCTATAGTTTCCATCATACAGAGTGATCTTTCCAGGCTCGAAAGCCAAAATTCTCGTGGCAAGC
>JACPTH010000451.1:0-1296 GCA_016192885.1 bacterium
CATTGGCCGGCAAGATATAATAATCGACGGAATCGCCCCGGTTGACAAAAATATTATTGTTCTTGGCGGATCAAGCGATCACCTGATTTTGGACGTTGAAGATGCGGAAAAACCCATTTCGGTAGGCTCAGAAATTCGATTTTTCCCAAATTATGGAGCTCTTCTCGCCCTTTCAACTTCACCATACGTTCATAAAATAGTCATTGAAGAGGGATAACCCAATGTTATACCAAACCCATGTTAAAGTTCATTTAAACCATATTCGACAAAATATGGAAAACGTTATTCAAGCGGTTGGCCCGGATCGAAAAGTAATGGTGGCGGTTAAAGCAAATGCCTATGGTCACGGAGCAATCGAGGTCTCTAGATTAGCTGAAAAAACGGGAATAAATTGGCTGGGGGTAGCTACAGTTCCGGAAGGAGTTGAGCTTAGAAATGCGGGGATAAAACTTCCAATATTAAGATTTTCCCCCTCCTTTCCTGAAGAAATGGAAGCCGCGATTTCCAATGACCTAACTTCAACTGTTTGCGAGCGATCGAACATACTGGCATTGAATAATGTGTGCCAATCAATGAAAAAGAAAACCAAGGTTCACTTAAAGGTTGATTCGGGAATGGGAAGAATCGGAGTTTCCTGCGAAGAAGCCCCTGATTTGGCTTTTACTATTGGCAACGATTGTCCGTTCCTGGAGTTGGAGGGAGTGTTTACGCATCTTCCGGTTAGCGACGAAACTAATAGGACATTTACCCAGCGACAAATTGAAACTTTTAAGCGAACCATCGACCGAATTGAAAAAAGAATTACCGGGAAGATTCCTCTTGTACATTGCGCGAATTCCGGAGCGATATTGGCCCATCCGGAAGGATGGTTTAATTTGGTAAGGCCGGGAATAATGATTTACGGTTTTTATCCGTCACCCGAAACTCCGCAAACTATTCCCCTAAAGCCAGGTCTATCGTTTGTTACGAAGGTTTCTTTTCTCAAAATAGTTTCAAAGGGAACGTCCATTGGTTATGGCCGCAACTGGGTTGCTTCGGAAGACACCTGGATTGCCACGTTCCCGGCCGGTTATGCAGACGGCTTCAACAGGCTTTTCTCAAATGCCGGAAGAGTTCTAATTAATGGAAGGTCTTACCCTGTGGTAGGAAAAGTCTGCATGGATCAGAGTATGGCAAATTTAGGAAAGAACCCCGATGTTCGAGTCGGGGATGAGGTAGTCCTTATCGGAAAAAGCGGGAAAGAGGAAATCTCCGGAGATGAATGGGCCAAAGTACTTGGGACAATAAACTACGAGG
>JACPTH010000451.1:1375-2442 GCA_016192885.1 bacterium
ACTACGAGGTTACCTGCCAAATCAACTCGAGGGTTCCAAGAATCGTCGACGGAAAATTGTAATCGGCCATTGAGCTTCCGGCATCCGCTTTTTGTTAAAGCTTTCCACAATGTTTCTCGCGAATGAAGTCCGAAAGTCTATCGAGGTCGGAGGTAAATTTTCTAATTCCTTCGGAAAGTTTTTCGGTCGCCATGGGATCTTCGTTCAACATCCATCGAAAAGTTTTTTCATTTAATGAAATCCGTTCGGTATCAAGTTTTTTTGCGTTAGCGGGATCCAATTTTTTTTCCAGATTATCGCTTTTGCATTCAAGCTCTTCGAGCAATTTTGGTGAAATAGTTAGAAGGTCGCACCCGGCAAGTTCAATTATCTCCCCAATGTTTCTGAAGCTTGCACCCATAATTTCAGTTCCGTAGTCGAACTTTTTGTAATAATTGTAAATTCTTTTCACTGAAATAACCCCTGGATCATCTTCAGGCGAAATGTTGTCTATCCTTTGTTTCTCCTTAAACCAATCAAGGATTCTTCCGACGAATGGCGAAATAAGCGTGACGTTTGCCTCAGCGCAAGCCACGGCTTGGGAAAATCCAAAAAGAAGCGTCAGATTGCAATGAATTCGTTCCTTTTCAAGCTGTTGAGCGGCTTTGATCCCTTCCCATGTGGCTGCTATTTTGATCAAAATTCTAGAGCGGTCAATCCCTTGTTTCTCAAACTTTCTAATAATCCTTCTTGCAGCTTCCATGGTTCCCTCCACATCGAAGGAAAGAGTGGAATCCACTTCGACCGAAACGCGGCCAGGTACAATCGAAAGAATTTCCTTTCCAAAATTAACCGAAAGAATCTCAAGGCAACTTCGCAACGAGGCGTTTTGATTACAGAGGTCATCGCCTGTGCTTTGAATGGCATCCTCAACGAGATATTGGTATTGAGGGAGTTGAGCTGCCGCAAGAAGAAGCGAAGGGTTGGTTGTTGCATCACGAGGTTTGTGTTTTTTAATTAACTCAATGTCGCCGGTATCCTCTACAATGGTGGTCATCTCACGCAATTGGGATAGAATACTCATAGTT
>JACPTH010000452.1 GCA_016192885.1 bacterium
AGGAGCGATTGAACGTCAAAATGGGTATTTTGGAGTTGAAGCAAAGGGCGGAATTGAGGTTAAAGTCGAGCAGGATCCCAATTTTGAGGCAACCAACGTCGATACCCAGGAGCTTCCTATCTGGATTCAATCCACGGTTCAGGGTTTTCTCGCTCATGCGTTCAAATTTATGGCCCCTGTGTCTCCAAGAATCGTAGTAACCAAACACAAGGAAGCGGAAGTCAGTACTGCTCAAGTCGATGGAGTGACTACAAAAACGGTTGTTACGGGTGATGGAAAAGTGCTCACAAGCATGGAGTTAACGGTTAGAAACAATAATAACCAATTCCTTTTATTGGAAGGGTTCTCTTCACGTTTTACGCGAAAACTTCTCTCGGTGTTCGTTAACGGAGAGCCTGTAAAACCGTGCCTTAACATCTCAAACGACCTGACTTACGTTCCATTAATTCGCTCCCAGCGCATCGGGAAGCAATACCAGCCTTTTGGAATCTCTCTTGTTTTTGAAGATTCTCTTCAAAGAGAACTGGACGAAACAGGGGATTTTGTTTTGGAGCTTCCCAAATTAGTGGCTTTAGACATCAGCGAAATGAACTGGTTCCTTTCGGTTCCTGAAAGATACTTCTTCATTAAGGGACCGGGTTTTTTCGATGTCGGTATGGGAAATGTCCCTCCAGCTCCCGGAAGGATTATCATCCAGGGAAGGGAAGACAAATTTTCTCATAGCAACGTGCTCTCCCAAGGGACCATTCGTCCTAGAAGCGCTCTCCCCGAATCGCATGAGGGCGGTTTCGGCACCGCGGGCCTTCTACCTGTACAAGTGGAAATTCCGATGCTGCGAAAGGTTTTATCGTTCAACGGAAAATTAATAAATCACAGCAGTTCGCAAGCTCCGCAACTTAAAGTGTTCTTCATAAAAGAGGATATTTTGAACCCCGCGTTTCTATTGTTTACTCTCTTCATTGGCTTAACTCTTTCCATCACCATTTTTTCAGTTTTCGCGGAGCGAACATTTATAGCATTTCTGGGAGCAATCACCATTCTTTTCTTGGAAATTTCCGCTCAGGTCGCCAACAATTTGTTCAGCGCTTATCTGCCTTTTTTGGAAAGCATAATTAGAAGCCTTCATCACGGTATTCAAATGGGTTTATGCATGGCGCTGGTTTGGTATTTTTTGACTCGTTTGGGTTCTGATTCGAATAAGCCAATTCCATCGAAGAAATCAGCTTAGATGCTTTAACACTGAAAAAAAAATCTCAAAACCACATAAGATCGCATCGTGATATTTGCAGCGGTGGCAATGTAACCATTTAGTTATTGGTGGCGACATTGCAAGGATTAATGAGTTGCGGATTATTCGGAGGTTGCGAGAGCGACCGACCGCGGGGATTGAGATAGGCGAATTTATTTCGCGTGTCGAAAAGGGGGCGTCGTGCAACAGGCGCGTGCCCCCTTTAACTAAATGGTTAGGTGCAATTTGGAAGTTGTGTATTTTCTTTAAATGATGTATATATAGCTTATAAGCGTTTTTTTGTGAGAGAAGAATCGGAAGGAAAAGTGTTATCCTTCTTGAAAATAAAGAGGTGTTTTTTGGGTTTTTTCATTCGTGACCTTTGGGGAGGCAATTAATCCACTCCCTGAAAAGCAGTATCCTTGAAGGTTTCTTTCTTTTTTTGAGTTTAGTAGTTTTTTTGTTAGATATTTTGCGATTTTCACATTCCTTATGTTTCGGTAGGACGAAAAAGCAGAATTTTTCTTAAATTGTCTTATATTTACCCATTATTTTGGAGATTTTTTTGTCTATGACTAATTCCCCCGGTCTTATTAACCAATCAACATCCCCCGAAGAGATTGAGCAAGAGTTTCTTCAAATTAAGCAAGCGCTTTTAGAAAACCATTCTCTTTTAGAAAACATGCTTTCAAAACGCATGAAGAGCCCGAGACCATGGAAGTTCGTCGGGAATGATGTTCCCATCGGTCAAAGTTCTGAAACCATTGATTTGGTTTTTGAACATCCAGACAATGACGATAAACGCTTTGTCTTAATTGCGCTTTCAATTCCCCATCTTCAAAAAGGGAAAAAATTCTCCCTGGATTCAAAGTCAAAATTGTTCCAAAAGGAAAAGAACCTTGGAATGTCCAGGGTAAAGAAAGCCATTTTGATGATTCGAAAAGAGAACACGCCCTTTTCCCCGCCTGGAAACAAGCTCCATTGCCCTATTATTGAGTTAAAACTATCAGATTTGTTCCATCGTAAGCCAAGTGAAACTTCCGCCCCAGCTTCGGTCCCGGTCGCTAAAGTTCTTCCCGAAAATCTCTTGGAAATGCTTAAACAAAGTATTGTTCAGGAATGTCTTGCGACGCTAAACAAAAGACGGAACAAATACGTGAGAAAGGGCTTATGGAAATGGGTTGAACGTGAAATAACGGATCCAAACATTCACTTTTTCCTTGTGGTCCTATCCTCCATTTATCAGGGAAAAACAAGTGAAGTGCTTAGCCGCAAATTTAAAAGCGTAGAAGATTATTCCAAATCTCCAGATCAAGTACTCGATGCGGTTTTTTCAAATGAATCGGTTCTTGCCGATGAAATAATCAAAAATGAAGAGAGACACAAGAAAGCTTTGAAAAAATTCCTTGAGTGTTTTAGTCAAACTCCTCCCTTTGAATACTTAAGAAGTTTATTTTTAAAGGAATTTCGCACAACTCGTGACAGCACAAAGTCACGTTTAATTGTTTTCAATACGCTTCGGGAACTTTTAGGCCGATGCGGTTTTCAGGGCGAGAAAGAAACCCAATATCCGCTGGAAATCCTTGATGAACTTGGTATTTTCCAAGGTTTGATAGCGGGAAATTATGCCGAACTGCGTGTCGAAAATGCCGCTAAGAAACTTAGACACATGATTCCACAGATTTCCTGGACTTCGGATGAAGTATACAAGCTTCGAGACGAGTTATCCCATAGGTTAAAATTGCCTTCAAGCGAATTTAACTTGAATGCGTTTCTTCCTCAAACGTTTTTTAAGATTTCCCCACAGGAAACAAAAATTAACCCTTCCGCAATTTCTTTGCCGCCCTTACCTAATCCAAATCTTGTTGAGAGGGGTAGTCTAGCCGCCAAACCATCCGAACCTCAAAACCAACCCTTGAACTTAGCAAACCCTGAAAAGAATCAAAATAAGCTGGCTCTTTCTTCC
This sequence comes from bacterium, assembly GCA_016192885.1. GTDB lineage: Bacteria > Muiribacteriota > Ozemobacteria > Ozemobacterales > Ozemobacteraceae > JACPTH01. The sequence goes on from JACPTH010000452.1 coordinate 3,195, forward strand.
CCTCATACGGGCGAAAAGAACCCCGCCTCCAAAGA
>JACPTH010000453.1 GCA_016192885.1 bacterium
AACATTCACTTTTTCTTGGTTTAGACGGGATGCCGCTTTCACCGCTGATGATCTATCTTCAAACAAACCAAAAACTGATGGTCCGCTGCCGGACATCAAAACGACTCCATTTCCATCTTCTAAAAGGGTTTCCTTAATCTCCTGGACTTCCGGGTATCGTTGCAATGTGACCGATTCTAGGTCGTTAAAGACCAAGTTCTTTAAGGATTCAATATCGCGCTTTTTATAACATGGAAAAATTTTATTGAACAATTCTTCCTTCCGGCTATTTTCCCCGGGGGCGTAATTTTCATACGCCCATTTTGTCGAAACCGATACTTTTTTAGGAACAGCGATTACCACGAAAAATGAGGGTTTGGGAGGCTCATGAAATGAAAGGTTTTCCCCCCGGCCCGACGCAATCGCCAAACCTCCATGCATCACAAAAGGAACATCCGAGCCTATTTTTTGAGAAAGAGTCATAAGTTCCACCATGGGTAACATTTTTTCATACATTCGAACCATTCCAGCCATTACCGCGGCGGCATCCGTGCTTCCTCCCGCAAGTCCGGCGGCAATTGGTATTCGTTTCTCAATTCGAATTATAATTGACGGAGGAATATTGAACCTTTCAAGTATCAGGCAGGCGGCTTTATGAACTAAGTTTTCAGCGCCTTTGGGAACCGCGGGATCATCGCATTCAATATGAATCCCTTCGGTACGGCAATCTTGGAGAGTTATGGTGTCGGAAAGGGTTAAGGTTTGCATAAGGCTTGCAATTTCATGGTATCCATCCGAACGCTTTTCTTTCACCCAGAGGCAAATGTTTATTTTTGCGGGCGCTTGAAGTATCAGAGTTTTTTTCATCAATTCCGTCCTCAATTACAAACCACTTTTTGGAAAAAATAATTCCACCATCTTTAGGTCATCAGGTGTAGTAATTTTGAGATTTTGCATTGAACCCTTAGTCAGGTGAATTTTAACTCCAAGACCGCTAACCAATCCGGAATCATCAGTTCCTTCAACTTGGGCGTTGTTTGCGAAATGGATAGCCTCAATGAGCAGCCTTGAAGGGAAAATTTGCGGGGTTTGAATTAAAAAAACCCGCGAACGGTTAAGATATTGTGAAATGGTTTGATCCGTTTCTTCTACCACGGTATCCGGGCAGGGAATTGCCAAAACCGCATTTCCATTTTTCCGAGCGGAAAGAAAAGCGGTTTCGACCAAACTTGGAAGTATTCCGGGTCTTGCGCCATCATGAATGGCAACCCATTTATTTTCTTCATTAAGGGCCTCTAAACCAAAAAGAACCGAATCTTGCCGCCTTAGGCCTCCGGAAACAATATCAAAGGGTTTTTGCGGATTAAATCCTGAAAGTCTGGTTTTACCCTCGTTTATCCAATCTTTGGGTAAAACTAAAACTAATCTATCTACTATTTGCAAATTATCAAAACATTCTAAGCTCCATTGGACGATGGGTTTACCTTGAAGCGGGAGAAATTGCTTTGGAATGCTACTTTGCATTCTGTTGCCGCTTCCCCCCGCAACTATGATGGCGGAAAGAGAATCTTGTGTTGGAATGGGAATCTCAAGGCACTCCATTGTCTTTCACAATCAAAAAATGCGATTATAAAACAAATCTACGATGTTCTTGAGATGAGGGATTTCAATGGTCGTGCGTGAAATGTCTTCAATAGCATTTTTGTGCGCTTCAAATGCAAGTTCTTTGGCCTTCGGCATTCCAAGTATCGAAGGATACGTGGCCTTTCCCTTCCTTTTATCGCTTCCAGGTCGCTTTCCAAGGGTCGAAATGTCGCCTTCAACATCTAATATATCATCAGTGATTTGAAAAAGAAGCCCGGCATTTTCTCCAAGTTTACTAAGGCTTTTTTTTGTTTCTTCATCAGCCCCGGCAAGGATGGCCCCAATTTCTATGGATGCGCGAATAAGCGCCCCGGTTTTTAGGAGATGAATATGTTTTAGTGTTTCAAAATCAATTTTCTGAAATTCGCTATTCATGTCAAGGGCTTGCCCTCCAACCATCCCCTCTTCTCCGACAGCTTTCGAAAAACAAAGTAGCGCATCAATCACCAAATCGGAAGAAATCCCGAGAGCGCTCGATTCCGCCAGCCATTCAAACGACATGGTCAGTAGGGAATCTCCGGCAAGAATCGCAATCGCCTCGCCATAAACTTTATGATTAGTCGGATGTCCTCGCCTCAAATCATCGTTATCAAGCGCTGGGAGGTCATCGTGAATAAGGGAATATGTGTGCAACAGTTCCAAAGCGCAGGAAGCTTTTAAAATAGCATCACCCTTAAGGCCCAGACCCTCGCCTACAGTCAGGCACAAAATTGGACGAATTCGCTTTCCCCCCGCAAAAACACTGTAACGCATGGAATCTCTTAGTTTAGATGGAGTTTCATCTGAAATGGGAAGCCATTTTGAAAAACCTTCCTCGATTCGCCTCCGCGTTTTGTCAAGAAACTCCTTTAGTACGGCGTTAGAAGAACGAATTTTTTTTGGCATCGCTACCGTCCATCCTTTTCGGGATCGAAATTCTCTTCTCTTGGGGAATTTATTGTCCCCAACAATTGGAGCATTTTTGCTTCGGTGTCATCTAGAAGCCTGCTGCACCTTTTGCTGAGGTTGGTTCCTATTTCATACAGTTGAAGACCCAGTTCGAGCTGGGTTCCCTCACGTTCAAGCTCTTCGACAACCTCCTCCAAATTCTTGAGAGCGTCTTCATAGGACATCGCCTCGATGTCTTTAGGGGTGATTTTCACCAAGAACTCAAGGTTTCTTTTTCCGGTTTTGTTATTCATAAAATTCCCTCATTTTCCATTACTCTCGACCCCATTAACTAGGTTCAATAGCTTCGATCTTGCTTTTGGACCTACCATCGGAAAGATGTAAATTAACAATGCTTCCAATCTGAAGCTGCGAAACCGAGGAAATCACTGAACCATCAAATTTGGTAACCATAGTGAAACCACGTTTTAATATTGCCTTTGGATTGAGGCTGGTAATTCTTGCGTGAAGAATCTCATGTTTTCGACGAACCCGCTGAAAAAAACTTTTGAACGAAACATCTAGATCGCGCGACTTATTAGCAATTGTGTTTCTGCGCTCAACCACCCATAAACCCGGCTTTCTCAGGAACCTGCAATCCATGGCTTTCGAAAATTTTTGGGAGAGAAAACCAAGGCGATTTTTGAGTGCCCTATTTAAACGAGATAACTTTTCACCAATAGCTTTTTTCAAGTCTTCTTTAACTGGAACAACCAACTCTCCGGCAACCGAAGGGGTAGCGGCACGCGTGTCAGCCACAAAATCGGCGATTGTAGTATCTGTTTCATGGCCAATTGCTGAAACAATCGGCTTTTTCGCAGCGTAAATCGCCCTTGCAACCATCTCCTCATTAAAGGCCCAAAGATCTTCAATACTTCCGCCGCCTCTGGCAACTATGATTACGTCAACTCTCGGGTCACAATCTAGGCGGGATATTCCCGCCACAATTTCTTGACATGCCCCTTCTCCTTGAACTTTGGCAGGAACCAGAAACAAAGGGATGTTTGGAAATCGCCTTCGAATCACGCGATAAATATCTTGAATAACCGAACCCTTTGGAGAGGTTACTATCCCAACTCCTTTGGGCAAAAAAGGGAGCGGGATTTTTCTTGCGGGATCGAACAAACCTTCCGTCAACAATTTTTTCTTAAGTTTTTCAAAGACTTCATACAACGAACCCAATCCGGCGGGTTTTAAGTCAGTGATTAAGAGCTGATATTCTCCACGGGGTTCGTAAATTGATATACTCCCGAAAGCGAAAACCTTGGAACCGTTGGAAAGATCAACTTGGATTTTTCGGCGATTTCCCGCCCAAAGAGCGGCCTTTAAGGTCGCCTTTTCATCCTTTAGTGTTAAATAAATGTGTCCAGAAGCAGCTTTTACAAGGTTGGAAACCTCCCCCTCGACCCAAACACCCTCAAGAAGTTG
>JACPTH010000164.1:0-4845 GCA_016192885.1 bacterium
TTTCCCCTGGAAAAAATCCTCTGAAAAAACCCTTACCGTTTCCGAATATGATTTCATTAAAACAGGGGCCGTTATTGAACTATTCGCGGTCGGATGTTTTAAAACCTCCTTTTCATGAAGTTCGAGATTTTCGAAAATGGGTCTGGACGCATTTGCCCCCTTCCCGAAGCCAAAAAATTGCCCCAAAAGATTTTCAAAAAAGATTTAAGCTTGTTTCAAAAAATTTGCAAAAGCAAAGCGTAGTATTGTATAAAGCGAAAAAGAAGCCCAACGACCAAATGGAAAGAGAGCATAAAAAGGGGCGGGCTGTCGCCAAAAACCCGAAAAGGAAGAAAGAACGGTCAAAAAGCTCCGTTGCTTTGTATGAAAAAAAGAAGGCTAAGCGGGGATGATTTGCGATCTTCACCTTGAGCATTTTCTTTTTATCGATCATGCCCACTTGGAATTTTCCAAAGGGTTGAACGTAATAACCGGGGAAACCGGAGCAGGGAAAAGCGTTCTTTTGGAAGCTTTAAAACTTCTTCTTGGAAAAAAGGGGAAAGGATGTCTGGTCCTTGGAGGGTTTGAACATGCAAAAGTACAAGCAAGCATCAATATCGCCTTCGCCCCCCGGGCAAGGGAATTTCTATGCGACAAAAGCCTGCTGAACGATGAAGATCCAAATTCTCTCACTCTTTCCAGAACTTTTCGGCATGAGGGAAACGGTAAGATTTTTGTCAACGGGATTCTAGCTACGCTTTCTGACCTTCGCGAACTCGGAATCCACCTTATGGAAATCCACGGGCAAAACGAACACCAAACCCTTTTGGAACCAAGAATTCAAAGGTATCTTCTTGACCGCTTCGGGTCCTCGCCCCACTTAAACAACTTATCCGATCTTCGTCGCGTTCATGGACAATGCCTGAAACTTTCTCAAAAACTAGCCACTCTTGAGGAAACCGTTCGTTCTACCGAGTTGCGAATGGGGGAGCTAAAAAATACCCTCGCCGAGCTTGAAAACCTTGGAATCTCCTCGCCCAACGAAGTCGAATCTCTTCACGAAGAAGAGCGGCGTTTCTTAATGTCTGAAAAAATTTCATCCTCCCTTAAACTTGCTCGTGACACGATTGAGGGAGACAGGGAAACGGACGGGGTCGTTTCCCTTTTTTTCAAAGCTCGAGAGGCGTTGCGAAAAGCTTCTCAAGTTGAAAAAAGCCTTCTTCCGCTTTTTGAGCGATGCGATTCCATGTATTTTGAATCCCGAGATATTGCTTCCGAGTTGGAAAGAAGTTTCGGAAATATCTTGTTTGACCCGGTTCGAATGGACTTCATCCAGAAAAGGTTGGCGGATATTTCAAAGGTTTCAAGGCGATACCAGGTCGATTGTTCCGGGCTTATTCATCTACTCAAACAGGTCAAGGAAGAAATTTCCGAAATTACGCAACCCGATTTCGCGCGGGAACGCTTAGATGAAGATTTAAAAAAACTGCTCTCGCAGCGAGCTTCCCTGATCGATCGAATTACTAATGAACGTGAGAAGTTGGCCTCGTTCCTGGAGAACCGAGTTTCCGAGGAGTTAAAGCACTTGGGGTTTTCCCTTGCAAAATTCCGCGTATTTTCGTCCCCTTGCGAAATCGGCCCCGATGGCGCTGAAACTGTTGAATTTCTTGTTACCTTAAATCCGGGTTCCCCCGAGGGACCCCTTCGAAAAATTGCTTCAGGCGGAGAATTATCCAGAGTCGCCCTCGCCATAAAAAAGGTGCTTGCCAAGGAAGATGATCTTTCAACTTTGATTTTTGACGAGATTGATTCAGGAATTGGCGGAACCACGGCGGAATCGGTAGCGGATTGCCTGCAAAACCTTTCTCAAAGCAAGCAGGTTCTTCTAGTCACCCACCTTCACCAAATCGCGAAAGTGGGCGATCGTCACTTTGTCGTTACGAAATCAACGGGGAAATCGGAAACGAAAATTCGGATTGAAGCCCTGCGTGAACCTCAACGAGAAATTGAAATTGCTAGAATGCTAGGGACTACGGGTTCCGATGGGATTGCTTTCGCTCGTTCTCTGCTAAAAAAAGGCGCTCTTCCATCCAAGAAAAAACCGAAGTAGGGTGGGTTAGCGAAGCGTAACCCGCCCAATTTTTTTCTAATGATAAGTTCGCATCGCGCCGAAAAAGATAGCGGGAAAGAAGGTATGATTACAAGCAAAAGTCTTCCTTTGAGATTTTTCATTAAATTTTCAATTTGGTTTACCATCCTTTGGGGGGTGGTTACCCTGTAGGGCGAATCTTTGCAGGGAAGTTGGAATCCCATTGGTTTATCTAGATGTCTTAGGGGGGAACGTACAGGCTAGCCCGGTCATCGTTCCCGTAGCTTCAGGCCCCGTAAGGCTTGTTAGAATATGTAAGACATCCTCTTCTCCCCCCGTTCTTAGGGTCACGCTCTTTTTGCGGGAGCTCTTGAAACCTAAAATTATTTCGACCGGAAAAACCCTGGAAGTAGTGTTCCAAAAAAATCTAAGCGAGAAAAATGAATCTCCGAGTAAACTAATCAACTCCGAACAATCTCCGATTCCTTACCCTCTAATGTCCCCGGAATCCCCGAATCCCGCGACGAATTCCCCTTTGATTATCAATTTTGAAAAAATCGACGCATCGAAACTTCTTCGCGAACTTGCTGTACAAGCAGGAATGAACGTTCATTTCCGAGACCCGCTCGAAAAGATAATCGACCTTAAGGGGTATGCTTCAAGCCCATTGGATGCGATGGGGTTAATTGTAAAGGAAATTGGGGGTTCTTTTTCCGTCGAAGATGGAGAAATATGGATTTCGATGAAACAAAACCCGCTCCTAGCGTTTTCGGAGAAAGATTTCATTCAGGGCGCGGATCTTCGCGGACTTGCGCTTGGCGACGTACTTCGCGCGCTAGGGCAGATTGGAAGCCTTAACGTTATTCTTGATAGATCTTTAGATGCAATCAAAGAAAAACCTGTGGATATTTTGCTGTCGAAAATGAGCTACCGCCGGGCTTTTGAAAACATCCTTCGAAACTATTCACTTATAGCTCAAGCCATTGACTCAAAAACATTTTTGATCCTAACGGAAAAAGCCGCAAGAATTGCTTTGGGAAGCTCATTTCGAGTGATTTCCTCGCAAACTCCGTTGGCAAAGCTGAAAGAACTTCTCAAACCCGCATTAAATCCCGAGATCCTAGAACGGGTTTCCCTTCAAGAAGACCTTGGAAACGTTCTTCTTATCGGCGACAAGGAAGCCGTCGATCAGGTACAAGCGACCATCGAAGCCATACAGGGAAAAATGATAAACGCCGGAGAATCAATTCGTCGCTTGTTTTATTCCGCGGTCAATACGAAACCAGAGGAACTTGCAAAACTTGTCGCCGAAACCCTTGGGCCCGAAAATAAGCCCCAGATATCTGTCGATGCAAGGTCCGACGTCCTTATCATTTCCGGCTATAAGCCAGCGGTGGAAAGAGCGCTCGAAGTAATGAAGAACCTCGACCACCCTCCGACCCGCCAAGCCGTGATTCGAATTCGGCTGCTTGAAATCCATCTACAAGACCTAAAAAACCTTGGCGTTAGACTCAATCAAGACACCATAACCGTGAACGACATCGGCAACCTACCGACGCAGGTAGCTATCCCAGCTGTCTTAGCATATTTGGAGGACGACAGCAAGGTAAAAACCCTGGCTAATCCGACTCTCCGATGCATGGACAAGGAAGAAGCCTCAATTGACATCTCCGAGCAAATCCCGGTGAAAAACATAGTAACGGATTATCTTCCGGTCGCCTCTTCTTCGCTTGCCGCAAGGACTACGGATAACTGGACCACTTCGAGTATAGGCGTAAAACTTAAAGTTAAACCCAACATATACATCGACAAGCAGGTAAGTCTTGATGTAAACGCGGATTTTACCGAACTTGTACGAATGGTTGAGGGACACCCCTGGACCGCCACAAGAAACATTAAAACTAGAATCAGGGTAAAAAGCGGGGAAACGATTATCATGGGAGGTTTAATCCGACAAAAGCGTTCGGAAGCTCATCATCCGCTGCCTTTGATTCGTAGAATCCCCATTTTAAGAAAACTTTTAAAGCCCCTTGAATGGCGGGATGAGTCTAAAGAGGAAACGGAAATGGTTATCCTTATCACCCCCGTAGTAGTAGGCCCTGACACCAACCTTGAAATTCCTACAGCGCAGTTTCAAGAAAATCATCGCCCATCAGTAAACCGAAAGCTTGGAAAAATAGACGATTCGAAACTTTGAAAAAAATGCCTTCCATTAGTCAAGAGAATTTCTTAAAACGTTTCAAGCATTTGAACCGCTTAAAAGTAATATGGGAATCGCTACTAAAGACAACGAGAAAAGAACGTATGTCGCTTGCGGCTATCTTCCTCGCGGCGATGATTACCGGATACCTTGGGGGTGACGGTTCATTGAGATCCCAAGAAGGGATTACCAGAAGGATGCTTGCGGAAGAAATGGATAGAGTAATTTTTACGCTAATACCGATCTTGAATCTTGGCTTTCAAGATTCTCAAAAAAACTTGAAATTTGTTGATTTCGCGCCGGCAAAAGGCTTGAATCGCGGGCTATCCATCAAATATTCGGTAATATCGGGGTTTCATGATAATACCTTTCGTCCTAATCTTCCCCTTACGTTAAGCGAAGGGCTTTTTTCATTTTCAAAACTAAGAGATTTTCTTGCGGATCACCTGATTCGAAAGCAAAGATTCCTAGAGAAGCCAATTTCAATTCCCGACGTTCCGAAGAATAATTGGTTGCACCAATCGATTTCCAAATTGGCGGTTCTTGGGGCGATGCCGCAAATTCGAGCGAATGAGAA
>JACPTH010000164.1:4889-8338 GCA_016192885.1 bacterium
TACATCCAAATCGGCTGATGACTTCCAATGATTTGAGAGAAATGGGATCCGCTTTCATAGAATACTTTGGAAGAGATCTTCTAATTGTAGAAGGGATGCAAGATTCTTTCCGCGTTTTTCCAAAGGGGGCGTTGACGATTTTAGATCTATCGCAATGGAAGTTCTCCTGGAATGGAACCGAGGAAGAGGTTTTGCCGAATGACGGGATCGTTTCGCTTCCCAAACTTTTCTCCACAAACGCCAAACTTCATCTAACCAATCCATCCTTCGAACCGATAGTTGTTGAGGTTAAAGCCAACCCTGCATTTGTTTGGTTCTTACGCCTCCGAAGGAAATCCGTCGAGAACGTTAAAATTTTTTCCTTGAATTCAGGCAACTTCAGAGAAACGGCAAAAAACAACCGCGAGTGTCTTCAAATTCACTTAAGAAATTTGCTGGCCAAAAAGGGGAAAATTTCGGATGAGACCGAAATTCGCGAGCTTAGCAGGAAACAACCGGAATTTAATTCGATGGAAAATGCATACCCCCAAGGTTATTCTTCCGTCGCCGAGGAAAAGCAAGCGGAGGAAGTTAAGAATCCGCCGAAATACCATGGTTCAAGCGTGAAGATCGACGGCGTTGTTTTAGACGCCAGGAATCACAAACCTCTTTCGGGCGCAACCGTCCTAATTGGAAATATGCAAAGTACTTTAACCGGCGATGATGGTTCATTCGCTTTTCATGGAACGCTCGGGCGGCTGATTGAAGTTTCCGTTTATCTTGACGGCTATTGCTCGATTTCTCTTAAACATAGGGTTGGTTTTAGATCCGGATCGCTAACTTTATCGCTAAAACCTTCCTTAACAAGATTCGAAGGGCTTGTGGCCGATTCCCTGACCGGGAAGGCTATCAAAGGCGCAAAACTATCCATTTTAGAAAAGGAGATTTTAAGCGACGGGTACGGGTGTTTCGCGGTAAAGGGTATTTCCCCGAATTGGTATCAGGTGAGTTGTCGGGCGCCCGGGTACATGGATGCCGTCGAAGTTTTGTATGTCAAATCGCCTCAAACCCGGAAAACAATTCTCTTGCAGCCGTTAGAAGGCGGTGGAATTACGGAAGAAAGCGCTAAAGACGAGCCTGATTCTGAAGAAGATTTGGGTTCGTGAAATGAACCCTAATGATGTTGTTGCAATTTACACCCAACTTCAAAACCTGAGTATTGAAATTTGGGTGGATGGCGGCTGGAGCGTTGACGCCCTTCTAGGAAAGCAGTTGCGACCTCATAAAGATTTGGACATTGCGGTCCGGTGGAAAGATGTTCCGAAATTGCGTGAGGCATTAACTGCGCAAGGATATAAACAAGTAAGAGAAGATAGCCGATGGAATTTTGTTGTCGCTGATGACAAGGGGCGTGAAATTGATGTCCACGCATTTGTCTATGACGACAAGGGTAACATAGTTGACGGAATCATGTATCCCGCCGAGTCGCTAACTGGGAACGGAACGATAGACGACCAACCCGTAAAATGTATTTCGCCGAAATTTATGGTTGAATTTCTTGCGCCATATATTTCCAAATGGCCGGAAAAATATGTCCCGGCCGTGTTCGCTCTTTGCAAGAAGTTTGGAATAGAACTTCCAAGGGAATACCAAAAATTTAAAAAATCAAAATGATAAATGTTTCCGAGAATATAAAATACCTATTAGACAATATCACTGACCAAACGGAAAAGTTGTTGCGCGGTAATTTTGTCGGTCTTTATGTCCACGGCTCAATCGCTATGGGTTGTTTTAATCCTCTTGTCAGCGATATTGATTTTTTGATTGTCGTCCGCGCTAAAATGGGTGTTCAGGGAAAACTGGATTTGGCGAAGACTTTGCTTGGTACAAAACATGATATTCCAAAAGGAATGGAAATGAGTGTTGTACTTTTGGAGCATGCAAGAAACCCGGTTTTTCCAACTCCTTTTGAGTTCCATTTTGGTAAGGAGCACGCGGAGCATTATCGCCGCAATGAAGTGGACTTAGAAAAAGAAAATACCGACCCGGATCTCGCGGCTCATTTCACGATTGCAAAACGGCGGGGTATTGTTTGGCGCGGACTACCAACTGACGAAGTTTTCTCAGAAATTCCGAAGGAATTTTATGTCAAATCACTTCTTTACGACTTTGATGATTTAGACAAAAATATTATCAATAATCCGGTTTATGGAATACTCAACGCTTGCCGCACCCTAGCGTATTTAAAAAACGAGCTTATTCTCTCTAAAAAGGAAGGTGGCGAGTGGGCTCTGAAAAATTTCAGCGAGCAATTTTTTCAAATTGTTCGGCAAGCCTTATCATCGTATGAAACTGGCGAGAATGTTTTGGAGTTAAATGACAATACTCGAAATTCCTTTGTTCGTTATGTGAAAGAGCGGATGGAACGGCTTTCTTGAATCGAAAAGATACCTAATCTCTTTCAAAGACCGTCGTATTTTGGAGCCAGAAAATAAGATGATGAACCGTTTACGGTATAAGGAGTAAATCCCCAGTCAGCGGGGGCGTCAGGTTCAGGATCGGTGGGAACATTTAATAAGTAAGCGCGCTTGGTGCTTGTTTCGGGTGTAATTAAATAGGTAAGTGATGCGGGATAAGTTCCAAGATCGGCATGGTATTCCATAAGAGTTTTCCGAAGCGTGTGGAGATTGGTTCTCATTGTGGAGTTTTTACTTTCGCTCAAGTAATCTTGATAATATGGAATTGCAAGCGCAGCTAAGGTCACAAGAATTCCAACCACAATTAGAATTTCTAAAAGAGTGAAGCCGTGATTTTTACCAATCGACATATTTGCTCCCATCGATGGAAACATCAAATGAAGCGACGGAAGGGTAGCGAACATCGTAAACTCCGCTTCCTGGGCCGGGAGGCTCGTAGTTTGGGTCTGAAATAGTTACCCAGGTTCCGGAAGCGTCCCTGATTTCCCAGCGAAACGAACCGTCTCCGGGATAAAATGGATTCAAAAAAACCTCTGAAAGAAAAGGACCGGGGTTAGCATCCCGTCTTAACAATACCGCCGGAATTGGGCTCGTCAGAGAAACAATGCTTGGGGGCCAAGGAGAACCGCTGGAATTCCTTGATGCGCGATAGCGGTCGATAGCTTGCCGCATGGAAATCAGCGCTTCGCGCAATTTTTTTTCGCGGGCCCTGACCTCCACTATGTCTAAAATGGGAACCGAGATGGCCGAAAGGGTTGTCAGAATCGCAAGTACGACAAGCAACTCGATTAAGCTGAATCCGAATCTATTTAATTGATGGCAACAATCCATGTCACCAAACTCCTCAATGAAACGATTTTTTATTTCTCAATTGTACAAGCGCTAGTCTAAGCACTGCAAAACCTTGTAAAGGGGACATTTTTCAAACTTGCAAAATTCAAATCTATGGAGCCTCTTGCAAAATTACTCGAACCCTGCCTTGGTAGCCGCAAA
>JACPTH010000165.1 GCA_016192885.1 bacterium
AGTTTCAAGCTTTTTGGTTTTAATGCATTGGGATTTTGCGGTTGTTTTCTTGGAAAACTTGTCTTCGGTCATTCCTGGCAAAGCAGGAATCCGGAAACTTTACCCTGGATACCGGCTTTCCCCCGGGGCGCGAAACCGGTATGACGTGGAGCCGGTTCCAAATCCCTTTCTGGCAAAATTTTTGCCGGCCTTGACAGCGATTATCCGAGCGAGAAAAACGAAATGCCCTCAATTGATTGTACCCGTGAATCTACCGCGGCAAGACAAAGTAGTTCACCATTCCAAAGAATCCGAAGAAATAACGGAAATCTTCGTCGTTTCCGTTCGGTCAGCCCCAAACAAATCAAAAATCAGCAATCAAGAATCAAAAATTCTCAACCCCTATTTCCCCAAATCCTGGTCCCTTTCCTGAACGAAAAGGTTGTACTTTTTCAGGCGGTATCGAAGTATATCGCGACTCATTCCAAGTAGTTTTGAAGCATGGGATTGATTTCCATCACAATGTTGAAGGGCTTTTTGGAGAAAGCGCTTTTCAATTGACTCAAGATAGCCCAAAAGATCGATTCCGCTTTCAGGAAACGGAGAATCATCCGAAAAAATGATCTTTGGTTGAATGTAAACGTTTGGCGATGCCGTGGGGCCTAGCCCCAGAGTGATTTCTTGAATGAAATCAGCGGTCTCCAAAATTACAGCTCGCTCGACGCTGTTTTTTAACTCGCGGATATTTCCAGGCCAAGAATACTCAAGCATTCGTTGTTTTGCTTCCTCGCAGAACCCTGAAAAAGATCTTTTGTACTTTGCCTGATAAACGTTAAAATAATGTTCGGAAAGAAGTAAGATATCGTGCTCGCGTTCTCTGAGGGGCGGAATAAAAATGGGAACAACGTTGAGACGATAGAAAAGGTCTTCGCGAAAAATTCCGTCCCTGACCGCTTGTGAAAGATCCCTATTAGTAGCGGCAACGATATTTACGTCGACTTTAATCGACCGCTGTCCCCCGACACGCCTGATTACTTGTTCCTCAAGAGCTTTAAGGAATTTGGTTTGACTGGTAATCGGCATTTCAGTAACTTCATCGAGAAAAATGGTTCCATTGTCGGCAAGTTCTAAAAGCCCTTTTTTTTGGGATACCGCGCCGGTGAAAGAGCCCATTTCATGTCCAAACAGCTCCGACTCAAATAAGTTTTCCGGAATGGCGCTGCAATTTATTTCAATAAAAGGGTTTGTGGAACGAGGCCCGAGTTGATGAATGGCATTGGCTGCAAGTCCTTTGCCCGTGCCGCTTTCTCCGCATATTAGAACCACCCCGGCTCCGGCGCGTCCAATTCGCTCAATACTTTCAATCACCGAACGCATCCGAGGAGATTCCCCCTGAAGAAATCGTTGTTGCAATCTCATCGCTCTGTCGATTTTCAGGGAAGCCACTTCACGTTTCAAACGACTAGTTTCAAGCGCATTTTGAATGGCAAGATGGATTTTTTCGAGGCTAAAAGGTTTTAAAATAAAATCGAACGCGCCTCGTCGAATTGATGAAACCGCCATTTCAACATCGGCGAACGCCGTAATCATAATTACTTGGGTATCGGGGCTTACCGATTTGATTCGTTCGAGCATTTCAATTCCACCCATTCCTGGAAGCCGAACGTCGAGAAGCGCGGCATGAAATTGCTGTTTTTCTAGAAGCTGAAGGGCGTCTTCCGCTTTTTGGAATGCGGAAATTCGATATCCGGCTCGTTCAAGATCTCTCTGTATTCCCCATAGAATGAGTTTCTCGTCATCTATTACAAGAATGTTAGTCAGCCTTTGGTTCGCGTGGAAGCTCAATTTCAAATCTTGCGCCGGGCAAAACTTTCCCGGGAAGAACGCAAATATGACCTCCATGCTGTTCAACCATATCATAGACGATAGCCAAACCTAATCCCGCGCCTTTCGTCTTTGTGCTAAAAAAAGGCTGGAAAATTTTTTCGCGTTTCTCCTCGGGTATCCCCGGCCCCGAATCTTCAATTGAAACCAAAATACCCTTTAATGAAGCAGGTTCGAGTTTGATAAGTATTTTTCCGGATTCACCTATTGCGTCCACCGAATTGGTCAATAGGTTTAAAAGAATGCGATGAAATTGATTTCTGTCCGCGGAAATTTCATTCGAACCTTCATCAAAAAACAATTCAAGCTCAATTTTTCGCATTGCCAACACCGATTTCATCAGTACCCTAACTTCCTCAACCAATTCGGAAACTTTGAAAATCTCAGGAATAAGGGGTTTGGGTTTCGCGAAAACCAGAAGGTCCGTGGTTATGTTGTTTAATCGGAATACTTCTTTTAAAATCTCCTTGAATATATCCTTGTCCGGGCCCTCTTTTGGATAACCCGCTTCGAGCGCCTGAATTGCGGTCCCGATTGCGGCAATTGGGTTTCTAACTTCGTGAGCTACCGCGACCGCGAGTGAAAGGAGCGAGGAAAGCCGCTTTTGATTGCGACTAAGCGAGAGGCCCATTTGATTAAACGATTCAATCAATTCCCGCATTTCGGGAGCACCTGAAGGTTGAATTACCGGCATAGCGCAATTTTCATCGGTGCTTCGCATGGCTAACATGAGGCAATTAAGCGGGGCGATGGCCGCCTTATGCAAATAAATTGCCGAACATATCCCGCTAATCAAAAGAAGGCTAACAATACTAATCATGGTGGTTTTCATTGAATCAATTTGCTGCTTTACCCCGGTTTCCAAAACTTTCCGGTATTCTCGCTCTTGTAATAAGAGTGCGCGAATTTGTTGATGTAGCCTACTTCTTGAAGTTCGGAGGCGGCGAAGCGTGTCAGCCGAAATCGCCCCAACCGTAAAGCTAGGGTTAATTGTATATGTAGCGTTCATTAGAACGCCTGACATTTCAATACGCGCGCTGTCAAGGTCATTCAGTTCGTGGGTCTGTTTTCGAAAAGGGCGAAGATCCCGAACCCGGTCAAGCAAAGTACTTATCCGCCGGCTGAATTCAAAATAATGGCGCCAGGTTTGCTCGGAAATGTATTGATCAAATGTTTCCTGGGTTTGAAGAAGATCGAGTAAATCATCTTGAACTTGGCTTCCCATGCTAATGACGTCATCGGCCACGCGAAGATGGGCCGCCGCGGAAAGAAGGCCTGAAAACCTTTCCAAGGTAATCCCCATCAACCAAATCGTCAAAAGACTAATTACGATAGTTCCAAAAATTACCCGCTGAGATAAACCAAAACGGCGCATTTTTCAATGAGTAAACATAATGCCATCCAACCAAAAAATTTTCCGAGTAATTCCTGGTTGTTTTCTCCCAGTTCACCCATCTCCAGAAGAAGATTTAGCGGTAGTTCCTTTAAAATGGTATGGTCAAATTTGTTTTAAAGGCTATTGATCAGTTTTGGTAATTGATTTTTGTTCC
>JACPTH010000166.1 GCA_016192885.1 bacterium
CAATTTAAGCGAGTTAACCATATTTTGGTTGAAAAGTTGATCGTTAGTAAAGGGCCCCAAATTTTTTAGAACTCGGCCATAAGCGCGGGCGGTCGCAATGAACCCTTTTAAAAATGGTACCTTTTGACAAAGCAACCTCATGTAACAAAAGGCAATTCGCGGAATTATTGTTTTGCTTGCCCAATAGGTAAGAGTACCGTCGAGATCCCAGAGGATAAATTTTGGGGAAAAAAGTTTTTCCATTTGAAACTCCAAGATTTTTATTCAAATGCCGATTTGTGACTATAGGTTAAGTTAGTATCGGATTCTTAATGTGTGTTTGTTGATTAACTTTCAGATAAAATTTTATGGGGAAACAACAAAAACTTAATATTCTAGGCCTAATGAGCGGCACTTCCGGAGACGGAATAGACGGAGCTTTGGTTAAGTTTGAGAGCGGGGTTCCTCCGGCGCTTCTCTGGCATGAATCCATGATCTTTCCAAAAAAGATACAAGATAGAATAAAGCATCTAATGGTTCGGTGCAATGCTCAGCAATTGGCCCAAGCATCGACCTTCATTAGCGAATTGTATTCCCAAGCCGTCGAGGTTTTTAGGAAAAAGCACTCCGATCTAATCGATCTTCTTGCGGCTCATGGTCAAACCTTGGCGCATGTTCCCTCTCCGGCTATCTGGGAGGACAAAACAGTTTTCGGGTCCCTTCAAGCGCTGAATCCCGGATATTTGGCGGAGAGAACGGGTCTTTCGGTAGCTTCCGATTTTAGAAGCCGGGATATGGCGGCAGGCGGGCAGGGCGCGCCGTTGGTTCCGTTTGGAGACCTTTGTTTTTTTGGTTCGATTCCAGGGGATTCGGTGATTTTGAACATTGGCGGGATCGCGAATATTACCGTAATTCGACATGGAAAGGAACCATTTGTTGAAGCCGCCTTTGATACCGGCCCCGGAAACATGCTCATAGATCAACTCGCGTATGAAGCCTCAAATGGGAGAAAAGCCTACGATTCCGACGGGGCAATAGCCTTTTCAGGCAAAACGAACGGCGATCTTCTTGAATCTCTTCTTCAAGATCCGTATTTTGCTCAACTCCCTCCCAAATCAACCGGAAGAGAACAATTTGGGGTTCAACGCCTCAAAGAAATTCGTGACGATTGGAAAAACAAAATTTCGACCGCTAATCTTATGTCAACACTGCTTGATTTAACGGTTGATTCAATTGTTTTAGCGCTTAAATCATTCGTTCTTCCGTTCGGGGATGTTGCAAGATTGGTCATTTCAGGGGGAGGGGCTTTAAACAAGGAACTAATTCGTCGATTAAATTTTCGGATTCCCGCGAAATGCGAAGTCGAGTTTTCCGACGCATACGGAATACCTACATTGGCTCGTGAGGCTATGGGGTTTGCCGCGCTTGGGAACGCCCTTATTTTAGGTATCCCCGCCAATATCCCGGTCGCCACCGGAGCAAGAAAGAAAGTGCTTCTGGGCTCACTTACGCCTGGCAGTAATCTGAAAGATTTATTGTTGAACTCAATCTTGACTTTTGAACCAACGCCTTAAGTAATTAAAACCCTCTCAAAACTCCGGGCATAGCAAAACAAATTCCCCCTAATGCATTCAATACCTAATCATGGTTAGGTATTGAAATGTAAAGTTACATGGAATTTGGTAATATGATACTGAAATCGGAGGGAACAAATGTTGAAGAAAGTTAAGACAACCGTTGTTGTGCTTTTGTTATTTGTTTTCCTTGTTTTGCCAAAAGTGTTTTCGCAGGTTTCAAACTTGAAACAGTCCCCCTTGACTCCAAAAATCCTCGATGGACGGGAAATAGGACGTAATTTAAACGCAAGCTCTGAAAGTAAAGTTTCTTCTTCCGTTGAAAAAACCGCTTCCGAATGCGGAATTGTCGCAATTTCTTCCCAAACCCAGATAGAAAACCTTGGATTGATCGCTTCTTCTTACAATGAGGCGATCGGCACAATTTCAAATTCGTCTGGTACGCATGGAATAAATAATTCGACCGATTCTAAAAACTTACCTTCGGTTAAAGAGACAACCGAAAACAATTCGGGAGAAACCGGGTCAGCTTCCACAGTGGTTGCCAGCGAAACCTCCGGAGAAATTTCAAGTGAAGGTGAACCCTCTACCCAAGATGAGGATACCTCTCAATCTCAAACGATAGGGAAAGGAACTTCCGATGGAGAGGGAACTCCGCCTGGCGGCGATCGGGGTGATACTGTGCCCAAGTCGGCCCGTAGATCGTTTGACGCAGCACTCGAATCGTTTATTTATAAAGAACTGAAAGATACGCTTTCAATATTGAATTCGGGAAGAATGGACGATATCGCCAAAACATTCTCCCTAAACAACCAAGGAGTTCTGCGAGACCAGGTTCAAAAGATGATTGTAGACGGAAATATCAAGCAATTCGATCAAAAATATTCCGTCGGGTTTGTCGATCAAATCGTGAATGGTAAGGTTATTGTGAGGTTTTTAAATAATCCCAAAACCGGTCTTGTATTTGAATTAGACCGGCGCGGCAAATGGAAAATCTCGGAAATCTACGATGTTAACGAAGGTCCATCGATACTCAAGGATAAGAAAAATAAGAAATGAGAATAAAATTTTTTCTTGTACTTGTTCTGGCGGGAATGTTTTACGCGACAGATGTACAAGCAAGTTCATGGCAAGTATTGAATAAAGGAACGGGCCTTCCGGGAAATAACGTCAATTCGCTTGGGACCGCTAAAAACCAAATGGCGGTCGGCACCGACAACGGGATCGGATTATATAACGGCGAAACTTGTCTTTGGAAAACGATCGCATTGCCTGAGAAGGTGGCATCCTCCCAGATCCGCGATTTAGCATTCGACTCCAAGGGAAATATTTGGGTTGCTTCTTCAAATGGAGTCATTTCGATTCAAAACGGTTCGGTTGAGATTTTCGGAGTGGCCGACGGGCTTCCAACGCTTGATATTGAACGAATACAAGTGAGGAAAGAGGAAATTTTTGCGGGTTCCTTCGGAGGATTCGTTAGCAAGGCATTTGTTCCGGAAGCGGGACGAACCAGTTTTGCTCCGGTAAATTATTCCCGTTCCTCAGAGGACGAAAACCCAAGGATTTGCGCCATCGGCATCACAGGTCTTGCAATGCTGAACTCCAGCGAGGGTTGGGTTTCGACGAAAGGCGCCGGGTTGATTTATAACCGCGGGATGTCAAAAGATATCCTAACCATGGAAAACGGCCTTGATTCCGACTGGGTTGAAGCGTTTTGGGTATTTGAGGGACAGCAGAAAGTCGAACATCTTATTGCAGCCACGCTTAAAGGAATGACGATTTTTCGAGATCGAAAGAAAATTGGAACCATTTCGGTCCCCGTAAAATCGGAGAATTCCTGGATCACCAGCGTAATAGCAATTTATTGCGATGACTACCAAGCTCCGCGCAAAGGCCTAAATGATGAGTGGGACGCGGTCAAATTTTTAGGCAAGCGTGCGATGTGGGTTGGAACGAAAAACGAGGGACTCTTCAGATTTGAAAATGGGAAATGGACAAATTTTGTTCCGGAAAATAGCCTGCTTCCTTCGAGAAACATAAATCGACTGTATTTCCATCAGGGCCGATTATTAGTTTGCACGGACGCCGGATTGGTCGTTATTCCTCTTGCAGCCAATTCATTCGATGAATTCAAATACATCGGGATCGGATCAAAATATTTCAAGACTATTTTTCCGCATCTCACGATCACTGCGGTTAATCATCTCGCGAAAAGGTCGGACTTTTGGATTGCGACTGATGGAGCCCTCAAAGCCTTGAATCCGCCGGAGGAAGACCGGTAACCCTTGGAGGGGAGTTAAAATGGGAAAGGTTTTATCGAGAGAATGGCTCTTTATTTTCGAACGAAATTTCCGCTCTCTCGTGTGATCCTTTCGGCGGTACATGGCTTGTTTTTGAAAAGAAGGTCTTCGCGCGCGCGCGAGTTAAGCAACTTCCGAAAAAAGCTGATGAAGTGAATCAGCGAAAGGAGGAGTACTTATGGGAATTTTTCCGCGGGACCCAAGTTCCATGGGTGCTTGGCACCGAATTGTCCGCTATTTGGTTCAACGAGGGTAAGCTTTTTATTGGAACAAAAGGCGACGGGTTCTATATTTTGAAGAATCCTGAAACCGCTCCAAATGAAAGGAAGGAAATTAAACTCAACTGGGAACATTACGGCCATGTTGAGGGTTTATTAGATGTGAAGGTTATTGGGTTTGCTCGACGAGCGGTTACGGGGCGCGAACCTGTCTATGCGTTACTTCATCCTGATGGAATGACATTTTGGGCGGGAAAAAGGGATTTCAAGCCGTTTAGTTTTGATGGTAGGCGTGAATATACTTGTATTACCTCTGATTTGGAAGGAAATGTCTGGCTTGGCAGTAACGGCGGCGGAGTAATACGGATAACCGCGGATGACAAAATACTGCAATATACAATCGGCAATGCCAATTTTGGATCCAATCGAATAACTGCTATCGTTTCGGGTTCGGACCCCTCCCAGGGGAAGGGAATCGCCTTATGGGTCGCATGCGATAATGTCAAGGACGGGAGCGATCAGGTTCCCGGCCTTAGAGACGGGCGAACGATTGAATCGGATATTGACGGTTCCACTACGCATTTTTATGACGGGCTTGCTTGGGATAAATGGAAAATTCCTGGAATCAGATGTTTTCTTGCCGACGGAAGTTACCTATGGGGGGGAACCAATATTCGCCTTCGCCGATTTTACATTCCAAACTTCACCGATTATAACAAGTAATGTAACCGTTCAGTGTGTTGAATTCAGAATTCAGGAGCCAGAATGATTGGAGAGTGGTTAGGAATTAGTGCGGGAATTGAAAATATCAAGAATAAAAAATCAAAGATCAAAACGACAACGTAAAAATCAAAAATAAAGCAGAGAATAACAAGTAAAATTATTGCTAAATTATCTGGCTGAGTTTAAGTTGAAAAGCCTTTGCATGGAGGTTAAGATTTAATTTGTATTTTTGCGTTTTGATTTAGATTTAAAAATTCAAAGTTGAAGCAATCGCTTAGAAGAATTTTAGTGCGTTTGCCCCGGCTTTTCGATATCCGTGACTGTTAAATTGTTTTGCTTTATAATGCC
Organism: bacterium; assembly: GCA_016192885.1. Lineage (GTDB taxonomy): Bacteria > Muiribacteriota > Ozemobacteria > Ozemobacterales > Ozemobacteraceae > JACPTH01. The sequence continues at coordinate 5,143 of JACPTH010000166.1, forward strand.
TTAGATGGTAATTATTTATACCAAACCGCAGTTCGACAAAATTTCAAATGCAAAAGAAACTTTTCAGCAACTTGAAAAAATTGGAGTCGGGTTATGTCACATCTTTCACACATCGAGGGTTTTGTAATTCGCGATGGAAAGCTATTTTTCTCGGGTTGTGATACCGTTGCGCTTGCCCGAGATTTCGGTACTCCGCTTTGGGTGTTAAGCGAGGACCTTGTTCGCGAGAAATGCAAGAAATATTGCGATTCATTTCGTTCTCATACTTCTAAATTTTCCGTTGCCTATGCAGGGAAAGCTTTTTTGACAACCGGGTTTTGCGGACTTTTAAAATCCGAGGAAATGGGTTTAGACGTCTGCTCCGCTGGGGAGCTTCACACCGCAAAGGCTGCAGGCTTTAACATGGATCGAGTTTTATTTCACGGCAACAATAAGACCAGAATGGAAATTTCCCTCGCCCTCCGCTTTGGGGTAGGAAGGTTCGTTGTCGATAATTTGCATGAACTTTCGCTTGTGAACCAACTTGCAAAGGAAGCAAATTTGGTACAACCAATTTTTTTTCGCGTTACCCCCGGAATAACCACGCACACTCACCACTATGTTCAAACCGGTCACCTGGATACCAAATTCGGTTTTGGTATTGATAATGGTCAGGCTGAGGAGGCGATTCGTGTTTCCGCCGGATTGCAAAACGTGAAATTGGTTGGATTACATTGCCATATCGGTTCCCAACTCTTTGACTTATCTTCCTTTAAAGCAGCCATTCATATCGTTCTTGAGTTTATGGCAAAACTTCGGGAGTTTTTTCCAAAACAAGGCTTAGAGCTTGACCTTGGAGGTGGTTTGGGAGTTCGTTACACCAGCGAAGATTACCCGCCGCCCATTGAAGAATATGTTGATACGCTATATATGACGACCCAATCGAAGACTAAAGAACTTGGGATGGAAATGCCCTTTCTATGGGTCGAACCTGGACGCTCAATTGTCGCCCCAGCCGGGATTACATTATATACGGTGGGTGCAATAAAGGAGATTCCCGGAATTCGAACCTTCCTTTCCGTGGACGGGTCCATGGCGGATCATCCCCGTACGGCGCTTTATGGGTCAATTTATTGCGCCGTGCTAGCAAACAAAGTATCCGAAGCTTCTCCCGATGATATTTTAGCGGTCTTTTGTACAGGCGCCTATCATTACTCAATGAGCTCTAATTATAACAGGCTTCCTAGACCCGCCGTCGTTGGGCTTTCAAAAGGGAAACCAAGACTTCTTGTTAGACCCGAAACCTTCGAGGACCTCTTGCGACACGATGAAAACCCAAGTTTAGAGCGTGGTTTGGAAACAGCAAACAGGGGCAATTTTTGATTTTTGGCACAAAACAAATCAAAAATCAAAAATTCCCCCGAGTTATTGAGAAGATACGATAAAATGTCGGTGAAAATGAGCTCTTCGACAAGTAGAATCGTTCAAAAATATGGCGGAAGCTCGGTAGCAACTCCTGAGCTTATTTTAAAAGTCGCCAATCGGATCATTGAAACGAGCAAAATTGGTATTGAAGTAGTTGCCGTAGTTTCAGCTATGGGGTCGACAACCAACAAATTGATTAGTCTTGCGAAACGCATTTGCGGTCGTCCGCCCGATCGGGAACTGGACATGTTGGTTTCGACCGGAGAGCAAGCAAGTTGCGCCCTTTTAGCTATGGCTATCCAGTCTCTTGGAGGAAAGGCGGTCTCATTTACGGGGTCTCAAGTCGGAATAATCACGGATGCTGCTCATACCAAGGCTCGAATTTTGAAAGTCGAGGGTCATGGAATTCTAGAAGCTCTTGAAAAGGGTTTTATTGTTATAGTTGCGGGTTTTCAAGGAATGACGGATGCTTTTGAAATTACCACCCTTGGTAGAGGGGGCTCGGATATTACGGCGGTTGCCCTTGCTGCGGCACTAAACGCGGATGTTTGTGAGAAACTGACCGATGAAGATGGAGTTCATACCGCAGATCCAAGAAAAATTCCTGAAGCGCGCCGTCTCGATGCTCTAAGTTACGAAGAAATGCTTGAGTTATCTAGTCTCGGAGCAAAGGTATTGCACCCGAGGGCGGTAGAATGCGCTATGAATCATGGCGTCAAGTTGCACGTTCGTTCAAGTTTCCACAATGAAGAAGGAACCTGGATTAAAGAGGAGGAAGCATACATGGAACAATCTCCGGTCTGCGGCTTGACCTATGATGTTTCGGAAGCCAAAGTTTCGGTTCTTGAACTACCCGATAAGCCGGGGGTTGCCGCGAAAATTTTTTCCGCCTTGGCCGCCGCTCAAATCAATGTCGATGTAATCGTTCTTAACAACACGCGCGGAACCATAACCGATTTGAGCTTCACCCTTCCAAAAAACGACTTGGATAAAGCCCTTCCGATACTTAGAGAGCTTTCCGGAAAGGAGGGCTATGGGGCGGTTACTGCGAATACGAACATAGCGAAGGTGTCGATAGTCGGGGCCGGAATGCGTTCGCACCCTGGGGTTGCAGCTAGGATGTTTGAGGCTTTAGCGCGCTCCGAAGTAAATAGTAATCTTATTTCAACTTCTGAAATTAAAGTTTCATGTGTGATTTCCGACAAGGACTTGGATAGGGCGCTTCCTAGCATTTACAAAGAGTTTGACCTCGATTCCGTTCCCGAGAAACGCCGAATTTCAAAATCCATGGAGGCGAAGATGCCATCATGAAAAAACTCAAACCCGCGCAAAGAATTCTTGATCTTCCACCCTATCTTTTCAAGGAAATTGATGACAAGAAAAAGTTGTTGGCGAACCAAGGGAAATCGATTCTAAACTTCGGTATTGGAGACCCAGACATGCCCACGCCAGGTTTCATTCTTGAAGCAATGGCGCGAGAAATGAGAAAAAAGGAGAACCAAAAATATCCCGATTATGAAGGTTGCGGAACCTTTAGAAACGCCGCGGCGAAGTACATGGAAACCAGGTTTAAAGTTAATCTCGATCCTTCCCGCGAGGTGATTGCATTAATCGGCTCAAAGGAAGGATTGGCGCATTTTTCCTGGGCATTCATCGACCCGGGAGATCTTGCCATAGTTCCCGACCCAGGCTACCCGGTCTATAAAGTTACCACTGAGTTTTCCGGAGGCGAGGTTTATTCGATTCCGCTTATGGAATCAAACGGTTTTTTCCCGGATGTTTCCAAAATTCCTCAAACCGTGACCGAAAAGGCAAAGGTCCTGTATTTGAATTACCCGAATAATCCGACCGGGATGCTTCCCGCTTTAGACCAGTTGAAAGAAGTCGTAAAATGGGCGCAAAAAAACGGGATAATCATCGTTTCCGACGCAGCCTATGCGGAGCTGGTTTATGACCCTTCCAGGCGCTTCAGCTTATTATCAATCCCTGGAGCGAAAGAAGTGACGCTTGAATTCCATTCCTTTAGCAAGACCTTCAATATGACCGGTTGGAGGATAGGATTTGCGGTCGGAAATTCGGAGCTTGTCGCCGGGCTTTTAAAAATGAAAACCAACGTGGATTCCGGGGCCTTTGAAGCCATTCAATTGGCTTGCGTTGATGGGCTTTCAATGATTGAACCTTTCATTCTTTCCCAAATCGATACTTACAGGGAACGAAAAGAGGCGCTCCTGACTGTTTTGAGGAAGTTTGATTGGGATGTCTTTCCTCCTGACGGGGCATTTTACGTTTGGGCCCGTTGTCCCAAAGGAATAAGTTCCAAGGAATGGACCCTCAAACTCATGGAAAAAACCGGGATCGTAACCACTCCCGGCTCAGGTTTTGGAAAAAACGGCGAAGGGTTCGTGCGATTCGCGCTCACTCAACCCGTTGAGGTGATTCGATCAATTGAATCACGTTTGGGGGCTATTTTGTATTCTGCTTAAACATCTCGCCTAATGCGGATTTTTCAATGTCATCTTCAAGCTCCCCATTGAAAGCGAAACTATAAATCATCCAATCATTCTTTGGTTTATAGAATTCGAAAATGAATTTTAATGGTTGTCGGTCATAGGCAACAAAATAAAATACATAAGCGAATCTCCCCGCGACCACTTTTTCATGCAGACATTCATGTGAATTATACTGCCCGACAAGCTCGGTAAGGTTTTTGAATTTATTTTTGAGGTTAATGATGGAATCTGATTTATTTGAAATCCACGGATTTCCCGAATAAAGGAAATCAATAGCTTCGGTGCTTTCGCCTTTTTTGACCCTTGCCATAAAATCATCGATTATTTTGTGATAAACGTCATCTCCAGCTAAAACAGAGATTGAAGGAAGGAAAAAAACGAAAATGATGAAAATAAAAGCTACCGTCTTGTTTTGCATTGTAATCTCCTTGAACAGATTTTTTTGAAAGCGTTTACGCGCTTTTGGAAGCCATTCGATGCGGTTGTCCCGTCGACTCGGTAACATTGAGCCAAAACATCCCTTCGGGGTCAATGAATTTGCGTCGTTCAATTGCGGTTTGAATTGGGACGTGAATAAACCGATTATTATAGATACCGACAATCATTCCGGTTTTACCGGCCATTCCGGCATGGACCGCGTTTTGAGCTAGTTGGTTGCAGTAAATGCTATCCGACGGAATTGCCCGAGCGCTTCTAATAAGGTAACTTGGGTCGATGTATCTTATGTTTAATGGCACCTTTATCGACCCGAAGAATCGCTTGATGTCTTCTCGCAAGAATATTCCGATATCCCCTAGTTTTTTATTTCCGGACATATCGGTACCATTTTGTTGAACGTACTTTTGTCCCGCCCCTTCCGCCACTACTATTACCGCATGTTTCCGAGTAATTAGCCTCTCTCTTAAATGGCTGTACAACCCTTCCGCGCCTTCAAGGTCAAAAGGAACTTCAGGAATCAAGCAATAATTGACTTCTTGAGAAGCAAGAGCCGCATTTGCCGCAATATACCCGGATTCCCTTCCCATCAACTTCACTAAACCAACGCCATGGACCGCGCCTAATGCTTCGGTATGCGCGGCGCGAATCGAATCAACCGCAATCGTAAAAGCCGTCTCAAAACCAAAAGTTTTCTCGGTGAACCCGATATCATTATCAATAGTTTTTGGAATTCCGATTACGGAGATTAAAAGACCTCGCTTATTGACTTCCTCGCTAATAGCTTGGGCGCCTCGAAGAGTTCCGTCGCCCCCAATGCAAAATAAAATCTTTACGCCATAATCCATTAAATAATCCACGATTTTCCCGATATCTTGGGGCCCTCGGGAAGAGCCCAAAATGCTTCCGCCTTTTTCGTGAATGTCGGAAACCATATCAGGATCAAGTACAAGAGGGGGAATTTTCGATTCTTTAACCATTCCAAGATACCCGTATTGAAATCCGTAAATCGTCTTTACTTTGTATCTCCAGGTCAACTGCATTACAAGGCCCCTAATAACGTCGTTGATTCCGGGACACAAGCCTCCGCAGGTTACAATTCCAGCTTTACCATGCGCCGGATCGAAGAAAATTCTTTCGCGGGGGCCTGCTAGCTCAAATGAGGCGGGGTCTCTACCCTCCTGGAAAGCTTCCTTTACATGTTTAATAGAAATGTGGTAGAGAATTCTTTCATTGTTTGGAACGTAATTCGTAACCCAGTCTCCTTCAACGTTCGATAAACAAAGCGGAGACTGGAACTCAGGCGTTCCAAGTTCTTTCACTACAAGATCCCTGGGTTCCATTTTCATCATAATGGCTACTCCGTTGGAATTAAGAATACACCCAAAATTGGGAAAAATTATACCATGAAAGAAGATTCAAATTTATGAGGCTCCAGCAAAATTCGGTTTTATGTTAGTTTTGGAAAGAGATTGCCTCGCCTTTCTCCTGAAGGGGGGCGGTGAAGCTGAAATCTCGAATTTTTCTGGTTCCTCGATTGAATTACCTTTCGTAAGTGACCCCTATGGGTTTAAAATATCATTAATCGTTCGCAAATTAAGAATCAAAAATTCAACAATCAGAATGACATGAAGGAATCTTGTTTGCATATTCTATCTCCTAACTTCTAACTAATTTGAGGTTTTGTGAAAATATTGATGATTGTTAATCGGGGAAGTTTCTTTCTTTCCCATCGATTGCCCATTGCTTATGAAGCAAGGAAACTTGGATATAAGTTTCATGTCGCGGCGCCCCAAGACCAAAACTCCAATGAAATTTCTCAAGCAGGCTTTCCCTTTCACCCAATTTCTCTTCGGCCGAAAGGATATAATCCGCTTCAGGAGTTTACTTCAATTGCCGATTTACTTAGGTTGTTTCGGCGTTTAAAGCCCGATCTTGTACACCACGTCACAATTAAACCTGTTTTGTATGGCGGGATTGCTGCAAGAATTGCGAATGTTCCTTCGGTTTTAAGCGCAATCTCGGGTCTTGGCCATGTTTTTGTTTCCCAAACAATCAGCGCTTCGTTGCTGCGTTTTTTCGTAAAATTGGGTTATCGATTTGCTTTTGGACATAAAAATGAGAAAGTGATTTTTCAAAATAAAGATGATCGCGAAACTTTTATTGATCAAAAATTAGTTTCCCCGGAAAATTGCGTGATAATACAAGGGTCAGGGGTAAATTTAAGGCAGTTTTATTTTAAACCTGAACCCAAAAGCAAACCTCCGGTAATTGTATTGGCTTCCAGGATGTTGTGGGATAAAGGGGTAGGCGAATTCGTAAAAGCCGCTGAAACATTATTAAATGAAAACGTTTCGGCGCATTTTATCCTGGTTGGGGAGCTTGACCCAGGAAACCCCTCCGCAATTTCAAGTTCTCAAATGAAATCTCTTTTAAAAAGAGATGGAATTCAATGGTGGGGGCATCAAAAGAACATGTTCGAAATCATTTCAAATTCCCACGTAATTTGCTTGCCCTCCTATCGAGAGGGAATTCCCAAAGTGCTTCTTGAAGCCGCTGCGTGCGGGAGGCCGATCGTTACCACGAATGTGCCGGGGTGTCGAGAAGTTGTACAAAACGGAGAAAACGGATTAATAGTCCCGCCCAAAGACTCGAAAACTCTTGCCGAGGCGTTAAAAAAATTGGTGGAAGATTCGGAGCTAAGAAGGAAGATGGGAGCTAAATCCCGTGAAATAGCGGTCGCAAAGTTTTCGATTGAAAAAGTTGTTAGAGAGACAATTTCAGTTTACAAAGAATTACTCCCCAAATAATCTTGGCTAATTCCATCGTTTTCGAGCCAAGCTTGAAACATTAAAATGCTCCATATCGAGTTTTGCCAATTTTTTTCCCCTGACAGATGTTCCAGCCATTTTTGGCGAATCGGCTTAACGTTAAAAAAGCCCTCTTCTTTAATTCGCCTTTCACTTAACAGGGTTTCCGCCCAATCACGCAGGGGCCCTCGAAGCCAGAAACCTATGGGAACCCCAAGTCCCATTTTGGGCCGTTCAACCAGTTTTTGAGGGACATATTTGTACAAAATTTGCCGAAGAATCCATTTCCCTTGCATTTTACGAATTTTCACCGAAAGCGGCATTTTCAAGGCAAATTCAACAATCCGATGGTCGAGAAATGGAGTTCTCGCTTCCAAGCTAACTCCCATACACGCTCTGTCCAATTTAACCAGAATATCGTCAGGTAAGTATGTTGCAAAATCCAGGGACATCATTCTTTGAGCGAACCCTGCGTAACCATCATATTTGGAAGAACTTGTTAAAATGGTTGGAGGTTCTTTTCCGCCCAAAACAACACCTTCCGGATTCGGCCAATCTGAAACCAGATCGTTGTAAAAAGCCCCCGGGCTTTTTGCCGAAAGGATTTTTGCGACCTTTTGAAGTTTTTCTTCAAAGTTCATTACTCTCAGATCGTTGGGTACCAAAAATGAAAAATCTTTCCAAACTCTTTGCCATTTCAAAGGCCGCCTGGAAGAAATAAAATTTGAAATTCCTTGTTTGATCTCGTGAGGAACCCAACCCATGGTTTTCCAGATGATCTCCCCCCAAAAATACCGGTTGTACCCTCCGAAAATCTCATCTCCACCGTCTCCGGAAAGGCACACCGTTACTTCCTTCTTGGCGAGTTTTGCCAACAGAAATGTCGGGATTTGAGAGCTATCGGAAAACGGCTCATCAAAAAGAACAGGTAGTTTAGGAATAACGTCCATTGCTTCCTTTGAATCAACGTAAAGTTCGGTGTGGTCGGTCCCCAAATGTTTTGCGACTTCTTTTGCGTAGTTTGCTTCGTTATAACCATCTTCATGAAAACCTATCGTAAAGGTTTTCAAGGCTGCCGGATATTGGTCTTTAGCCAGGGAAGCAACGGTCGTGGAATCAATTCCGCCTGAAAGAAAAACTCCTACAGGGACATCTGAGACCAGCCGCTTTTTTACAGAATCTTTTAACAAATTCTCGAGACGACGGACTGTTTCTTGTTCCGATTCTTCCGGATGGGTTTTTTCCAACTTTTCGGTAAATAATGGAGGTGACCAGTATGAAGTAGGTTTAGGAAGTTCAAAATGGTCTATCCACTTAATTTCAAGAAAGGTTCCCTGAGGCAACTTGAAAATCTTGTTATAAATTGAGTATGGCGAGGGAAGATAGTTGAAACGCAAAAACAAAACTAGCGAAGACCTACTTATTTCACCCTTCCAATGAGGATGAGCTTTTAAAGCCTTTAACTCAGAACCAAACAATAACGTATTGTTAATTACGCCATAAAACAAAGGTTTCTCCCCGATTCGATCCCGGGCAAGAAAAAGGGTGCTTTCTTTCTTATCCCATAACGCGAAAGCAAACATTCCGACAAGGCGACGGAGCGTTTCTGGTACGCTCCAAAGCTCGAACCCGGCTAATAGTACTTCCGTATCTGAGCGTCCCTTCCAAATTGTAGAATCAGCTTGAAGATTTTCCTCAACTTCGTTTCGAATTTCCTGAAAATTGTAAATTTCACCGTTAAAAACCAAAACGAATCTCCCGCTTCGTGAAATCATGGGTTGGGAACCTTCGGAAGAAAGATCCATGATGGAAAGCCTCCGATGGCCTAACCCAATTCCATGCTTCGCATCAACCCAAACGTTTCCATAATCCGGGCCGCGATGATAGAGGGTATCGGCCATTTTAGAGGCGATGTTCACGGAGTCCTCCGTGGAAAAATCCCGATTAAAGTGAATAAAACCTGTTATTCCACACATATCGAAAATCTGAACTCTCTTTGGATTGGTGAATATCCGGATTTTCCTTCAAAAGAGGAAGGATTGCAACGGGAAAAGCAAAAACAGCCGTAACATTTTAGTGTTTGCAAAATTCTTCGAAAGCATGCATTGGTAGCCGCAAACTTTAGTTTGCGAAATCTCGGCTTCGCAGGCATAAAGCCTGCGCCTACCCTG
>JACPTH010000454.1 GCA_016192885.1 bacterium
CTTAAATAAAGGCCTTTATCGCTGGAAACCCAAGTTTTAGTGCTTTGCGCGGAAAATTCCTGGACGAAAGCGTAGGGGGTAATATCTTTAATTAGGGTATCCCATTTTGTTCCGGAGTCCGAGGACACGTACAACCCTCCGGAAGGACCTCCCACATACCACGTGTTACCCGATCGAGTGAAAAGAGTCGCGCCTGAACCAAGCGGGGTATCGAGTTGAGTGAATTTATTTCCGCTTTCGCTAAATCGAAATGCTCCCGCTTTTCCGATATCTCCGATTCCGCAAGCGACTACCATATCTGCATCGGCAAAGATTGAAACCACGGAACTTGCTGTAAGGCCGTTACCAGCTCCCCAAAAGGAAAAAGCTCCACCGTTTTTCGATCGCGCGATGGAATTTGTTTGGGAGGCTAGGTCTTCAAGGCCCGCCCAGATTGTCCCTGAGGATGGTTCGGCCAATGCAAATACGCGTTTCCCCTCTAACCCGACGATGGCTGAAAAAGATCCGGTTGATACGGTTCGCCGAAAAATTCCGTTGTCGGTTCCGACTAGGAGATCTCCGGAAGTTTCTAATAGAAGGCAGTTGATTACCTGGTTGGAAAGTCCCGGATCAATTGCTTTAGAAAAAACGACGGGGTTGGCTAGTAAATTAAAGGAAAAAAGGCCGTTTGCGGAGCCCGCATACCCTGTTCCGCCGTTGGAAAAGGGTAAGGCAATCGCTTTAATATCGGGATTTGTTAAGGATGGAGTAGATGAGCTGTTGAGAAACGAAAAGGAATAGCCATAAGCGTTTACTCCTTTATCCCCGCTAAAAAGCCCCCCGCCCCCCCCGCCACAGCCGATTAAAATTGGGAGAAGTAAAAAAATTGCGAAAAAAAACAAAATTACGTAAAAGCCGTTGGAACGTAACGTCGGCGCTTTAGTCATTTATCCGGGGCCACCTTTCTCTTTTTTAGCGTTCATTAAAACTCTTTATCGAAGGGCTAGCTCAATTTCTTGAGATATATCTTGGATGGGCAAAGTACGAGTTACCGCACCATCTTCAAGTGCGGCTCGGGGCATTCCATATACCACCGATGTTGATTTATCTTGGGCAAGGGTAAGGCCGCCTAAAAGTTTAATATTTTTTAAACCCTTTACGCCGTCTTCTCCCATACCAGTAAGGATGACTCCGATGATTTTCGGGCTCAAAATCTCCGCGGCCGAAAGAAACAAAACATCAACCGAAGGAGCGAATTTTTCATTTGCCGCCTTTCCCGGGGAAACCGAAAGAATTAAGCGATTGTCATCCCGTCGTTTAATGCGCGTTTGGGTGTCTCCGGGGCAAATGTAGACCAACGAGCGCTGGATAACTTCTCCATCGCTTGCTTCCTTTACCCTTAAGTTACAAAGGCTGTTTAATCGCTGAGCAAAGGCGTTTGTGAACGACCGGGGCATATGCTGCGCAATTACGATGGGGGCGGGAAGGTTCCCAGGCAACCCGGTTAGAACGTTTAAAATCGCCGGCGGGCCTCCGGTGGAGGCTCCTATTAGGACAATCCAATCGATGAACGTACCTTGCTCATTCGAAAGCAAAGTAGGTTTCGATGTAATTTTGCCGAGCTTAATTTTTTCCGCTCGAGGTTCGCTGTGGGCGGCCACGCGGACTTTTCGAATCAGGTCGTTGCGAATATCCAAAATATTAAGGGATAATGTTGAGCCGGGTTTTCCAATAAAATCCAGGGCTCCGAGTTCGAGTGCGTCAAGGGTGACTTTTGCTCCTTCTTTTGTCATTGAACTGACCATGATTACGGGTACGGGGCGAAGTTTCATTATTTCTTTTAGGGCATGAAGGCCATCCATGATAGGCATTTCAACATCTAGGGTGACAACATCAGGCTTAAGGCGCAAATTTTTCTCGATCGCCTCTTTTCCATTTGCCGCGGACCCGATTATCTCGATTTCAGGGTCTTCTTTCAACATTCTTTCAATGGCGGTACGCATAAAAGCAGAGTCATCAACTATCAAAACTCTGATTTTATTTTTTTCTTCCATATTTATTGTGATTGGGGATTATTTTTCGATTTTTCTATATCCGAAAGCGCTTCCGCAACGAACCAACTCGAACAAACCCGGCGCATTTAAAATGTTCTCCGTTTCGCCTAAAAACAACATTCCCCCCTTGTTCAAAAGTTGGTGAAAAGTTTCAACAAGATTGGTTCTAAACGCATCGGCAAAATAAATGAAAACGTTTCGGCAAAAAATGATATCCCAACCTATTTGGCATTTCAAGCTTTCCAAATCTCGGAGGTTCAAATACTTAAAGTGAACCATTTGGCGGATTTGATTTTCAATTTCAAGGTTTTTTGGATGCTCGCAAAGGAAGGGCAGCGGAAACTCCTTAAACAAATCTTCCGAAGGTTTGCGCCAGGAACGCTTCCGATAACTTCCCAGGTGGGCTTTTTTGAGGCTTTGCCTATTAATGTCGCTCCCGATGATGAAAAATTTTGTTTCGGGATGTCTTTTATGGAACCATTGCGCCATGTGGGCAAGAGAATAAGTTTCCTCCCCCGTCGAACAACCGGCGCTCCAAATATGGAACCTATCCTTGACACGAAGGGTTTCCTTAAAAAAATCTAGGGCTAAATACCGAAACTGCCCGGGATTTCGAAAAAAGAAGCTTTCATTTACGGTTACTTGAGCCATCAATCCGTCTCGAATAGGGGCGCCACATGGGCTTTTTAAAAGGAACAAGTAATCTTTTATAGTTTGCAATTCAAGCGACTGAATGTGTCGCTCAATTCTTTCCCAAACTCCCTTTTCCTGGATTTTTTCAAGACAGATGCCCGAATGCTCCCGAATAAATGCGCCAATTTCTTTATAGGTTATGGAGTCAAGAATAATCATGGTTTATGGTAAGGTTCGCCATACTGGATCGATAATGCCCGGTAAATCTGTTCGCAAAAGACCAATAATGCCAATTGATGGTTCAAAGTGAATAAAGAAAGTGAAATGATTTCATTAAATTTTGAAAGCGTTTTTGGGGAGAAGCCTTCGGGCGGGCCTAAATAGAAGGTTATTTTATTTTTTCCGCTTTGAAAAAAGTTTGAAATCCATGAGGAAAACCCGCTTGAATTAAA
>JACPTH010000455.1 GCA_016192885.1 bacterium
CAACCATTTCATCCACTTTGCCGATGAGTCCGAGAATCGGATAAACCGGACTTTCTTCAGATCCGGCGACATCCGCAACCACGTATGCCACCTGCTTGAGGTTCTTGTGAAACCGGTTTTTGTCCTCGATTTTTTCCGCCGGTTTGACAAGTTCCAGAAGCGGTACCATCCGCTTACCCGTCGGCGACATCAGCTTGAGGGCCATAATCGAATCGATTCCCGAACGATCGGAACGGGCAAGACGAATCAAAATCGGGACATCCTCTTTTTCACGCGGAAGTCTCATCAGGCCGACTTGAGATCCGCTGACCCCGATTCGTACAAGTTGGGCGATCTGTTCGACGCTTATTCCCAGCATTGCCGCTTTTTCGCTGTCGATGACGAACTGAACCTTGCGCTGGTCGTCTTCCATGTATGTATCGACGTCTACCACGCCTTCAGTTTCACGGAAGAGTTTTTCAACCTGTCTGGAAAGCTGCATAGTTTTTTCATAATCGGGGCCGTAAACTTCCGCTACAAGGGTTTCAAGAACGGGCGGGCCCGGGGGAACTTCCGCAACCTTGATATTGGCCCCAAACTTTTGGGCAATTTTCTGTAATTCCGGCCGAACCTGGACGGCAATCTGATGGCTTTGGCGGTTGCGCATCGATTTCCCGACAAGATTCACCTGAAGATCAGCCATATTGGCGCCGTTCCTCAGGAAGTAGTGGCGGACGAGTCCGTTGAAATTATACGGGCTTGCGATTCCGATATATGTTTCAACATCCGTTACCTCGGGAACCGTCTTCAAAAAGGAAACCATCGCCTGTGCGGTCTGGGATGTCCTTTCAAGCGAGGACCCTTCGGGCATATCGATAATAACCTGAAACTCGCTTTTGTTGTCAAAAGGGAGCATTTTCACTCTGACAAGGCGCAACGGAACCATCAGCAGGGTGGCGAGAAGCAAGACCACCAAGCCGATAAGGAACCATTTTCTCACCTTCGGATTATCGATCAGAGGATGCATCATCCGGCGATAAATTCTTGTTGTAAAACTATCCGGGTGCTCATGTTGGGTACCGCCTTCCCCGGATTTTTCGAACTTCAGGAAACGGAGGGCCGCCCTGGGTGTGACCATGAACGCAACGAGCAGGGAAAAGAACATCGCCGCGGATGCACCGACCGGTATTGGCCGCATATAGGGCCCCATAAGACCCCTTACGAACGCCATCGGAAGAATTGCGGCGATAACGGTCGCGGTAGCCAGAATGGTCGGATTTCCGACCTCGTCAACCGCTTCAATCGAGACATCAGCCGGATCGCGGCCCGAGTTTTTCGATAAACCGAAATGTCGAACCATATTTTCTACGACCACAATTGCGTCATCAACGAGAATTCCGATCGAAAAAATCAATGCAAAAAGGGTTATTCTGTTCAGGGAATAACCGATCTGATAAAAGAAAGCCAGTGTTAATGCCAATGTCACCGGGATAGCCACCCCGACTACCCCGGACTCGCGCCAACCCAGCGAAACCAATATCAACAGGACCACTGAAATGGTCGCCAAAAGCATATGGAAAAGGAGCTCGTTGGATTTCTCGGCGGAGGTTTCACCGTAATTCCGCGTTTCCCGAATAAAAACATCCTCCGGGATCAGGGTTTTACGCAGCTCCGCGATTTTACCCGAAACAGAATCCGGATGACCGCAACGGATCGAATTCTATTTTTATCGTGCGAGGGGAACCACCAATCAAAGTCACCTCGGAAACATCATTTAGCGCTTTGATTTCATCGGAAACCTGCGCCGCAACCCTTCGAAGCTGGTAGTGATCGTATTTTTTACTCCAAAAGGTCAAAGCCATTATCGGGACATCATCGATTGAACGGCTTTTAATAAAAGGACCGACGGTTCCGGGTGGAATGCGTTCCTTGTGGTGTTCGAACTTTTCGTTGATCTTGACGATCGATCTTTCGAGATCCTCTCCCACGCGGAATCGAACGATCGCCATTCCCCGTTCCGGGGCCGATGTGGAATAAATATACTCCACTCCGGGAATCTCCCACAAAAGTTTTTCCATCGGCCTGACGAGCCGTTCCTCGACTTCCGCGGGGGAAGCTCCGGGAAGGCCGACGAAGACATCGATCATGGGAACGATTATCTGCGGTTCCTCTTCCCGCGGGGTCATTCCCACCGCGAAAATGCCGAACAAAATCGAAAAAATCACGAAAAGCGGGGTAAGTTTCGAATTGATGAATTTAGCGGAGAACCCTCCGGATAATCCGATGTTCACTATGTTACCTCCCTTTCATCGGAGGTTCGACCAGGAATTTTTCTCCGGGAACGATTCCGGCGAGAATTTCTATCTGATTTCCGAAAACGCGGCCGGTCCGGACAAGACTGTAAACCGGCTTTCCATCGCGTTCGAGCCAGATCCCATCGAGTTGTCCGCGTGCCTCAACCGAGGCTAAGGGAACCAGAATTACCTGCTCCTTTCCGATCGGGAATTTTCCCCTCGCATACATTCCGCTTCGAAGCCTCGGATCGCGCGGAATCGCTATCTTGACCATGAAAGTATGGGAAAACTGGTCCACGGCCGGAACGGTCTCCACTACCTTTCCTGAAAAGCTTTGGCCCGGAAGGGCATCCACCGAAACCTCGATCTGCATTCCCTCTGATACTCCTCCGATCAGGCTTTCGGGGACGACCGCCTCGAACCTGAGTTGAGAGTCATCCTCGATCACAAGCAACGGAACTCCGGGGGCGGCAAGCATTCCTGCCTCGATTTTTCTGGATGTCACGCGACCGGAAAACGGGGAGACCACCTCGGCCAGATTCCGGATGGTTTCCACTTTGTTTATACCCGCCTGTGCCTGACCCATGCGGGCGGAAACACTCGATTTCTTTGCGGCAATGGATCCGATCTGGGCCTGGGCTGCGCGAAGCTGCGCGCGAATCGAGTTGAGTTGGGCTTCGGATTGATCGTATTCCTGCTTGCTTACGGACTTCCGCTCGAACAGTTGTTTGATACGCTCGAAGGATGTTTCAGCCAAAGTCAGCTGCGACTGAACCTGGTCTTTTTGCGCGTTTGCGGCCGCCAGACCTTTCTCGATTTCGTTCATCATGGATGACGCCTCGCTCAACCCCGCTTTCGCTCCTTCCAGATCCGAGGCGATATCCTTTGCATCGATTCGAACCACAGTTTCACCTTCGTTTACAGCCTCGCCCTCGCGTTTCAAAACCTCAAGAACGTTTCCCATGACCTTGCTTGAAAGCGTGGTTACCGAACGGGGCTGGATATTTCCGACCGCAAAATAAAACCGCTCTTTATCGATTTTCCCGGCGGTCGACCAATTCTGTTGAGCTTGTACAATTTCGCTAGTTATGACAATCAGACCAATCAGCGCAAAAATCTTTTTCATTGCTTTTCTCCTTCGATTCACGAATCATAAGCAACTTCAATGCTATGCATCAGTTATTTTAAACAAAAATTCATTCGCGAAGAATTTCGCAGTGCTCCAGGGTCAATTCCCCAAGCGCCAATTTCAGCCTTGCCTTACCAATTGAATGATCGTACAGGGCTTTGAGATGGTTCATCTGATGATTCAGCAATGATGTTTCGGCGCGCAAAACATCCCCCGTTTGGATCAATTCACCAGAAAAATCAGCACTCAAAAAGATTGACATATTCCGGCAATTTCCGGAATATACAGAACTGGCCATGTTCGTATCCTAATACAAATTTCCGCCCCAGCCTGTTAACAAAAGGGGAAAATCAAATGCAAACATTAACAATAAAAGAGGCTTCAAGTCTTCTTGAAGTGTCGGAAGCAACGGTAAGAAACTGGATTAATCACGGCTACCTTTCCCCTGTTTTGAACACAAAAAACCAATTTGAAGCATCGGCTGTCAATTTGCTGAAAAAAAAGATTGAGAGCGGGGAAATAAACAGGCTTAGTATGAGAGCAAATAAGAAAAGCACAGACAATTCTTTCATTCCGGATGAATACGTCAAGGATGAAGCCTTTGTTTTAGAACTAGAGCGAATCCGAAAAATATTTTCAGAAAACTCACTGGACTTAAATCACGCATTGTTTGTACTGACCATTAAACAACTTGTTTTGAAAAAGGAACTTTCACTTCAGAATTCCCATTTTTTCAACCCTCAAGGGTATACTAATTTTCTTAGGGAATCAGTAAGAATAGAAGTCTCCTCGTGGTTGTCGGAGCTAGAGGGCAATGAAAAATCGCGTCGTACCGACTATTCTATTTTGTTTGATTCTCTCTCCAATGTTTCGCATGACGACACCATCGGAATTATTTATCAGTCGCTGATGCTTTTCAAGGACTTCGAAAAAAGGGATGGTTTATTTTTAGACCCTTGTTGCGGCACTGGGCAGTTTCTTATTCGCGCTTCAAAATCAGGTTATGAAAATCACAGTTCTTTGTATGGCTTTGATATAGACCCAATCGCAATAAAAATTGCAAGAATTAACCTGCTTCTGGCCTTTCCTGGCGCTTGTTTTTCACCCCAGGTATACCAAGTAAATACCCTAACAGAAGTTGCAAGCGGTGGTTTGTTTTGCGAGGCAAACCACCTAAAACATCGGGTTCAACTTATCGCTACAAATCCGCCATGGGGTGCGGCTTTCAGTGACCCTGAAATAGCGGACTTAACCGCTTTATACCCGAAAATTTCATCCGCAGAATCCTTCTCCTATTTTTTGGCAAAAAGCCTTGAATTGGTGGGGGCGAATGGGGCCATTTCCTTTATTCTCCCGGAATCGTTTCTTAATATCAGGGTTCATTCAGATATTCGAGACCTAATTCTTACCAATTCCAGTATCTTAAAAATTCATTCCGTTGGCAGAAAATTCAAAGGCGTGTTTACACCCGTTGTTCGTCTTGACCTTTTAAAAAAACCACCGTCCCCCGATTGGTCTGTTTGCCTTCTGGATTCTGAAGATAACGAGAATGTTGTTCCCCAAGCACGATTCAAAAGAAATCTGCATTATATTTTTGATGCCGGGCTATCTGAAGAAGAAAATCAAATCATTTCCAAGCTGTATTCTCTTCCGCACCTTTCTTTGAAAAACAATGCGGAATGGGCCTTAGGCATCGTTACAGGGGATAATGAAAAACATGTTTCACCAACTTTTCAGGAGGGAATGGAACCTGTTTTCAAGGGTAGCGACATTAAGCCGTATTTATTGAAACAACCAACATCTTTCCTTAAATTCGTTCCAGAGAACTTCCAGCAAGTTGCACCTGAAGCGAAATACAGAGCAAAAGAGAAATTAGTTTATAAATTCATTTCAAGCAAACTTGTTTTTGCTTACGATGACAAGCAGTCACTCACATTGAATAGCGCGAATATACTAATCCCTAAAATAGAGAACTATTCTTTGAAGGTCATTCTTTCCCTTCTCAATTCAAGCCTTTTTCAATTCGTTTTTTCCAAGAAATTTAATACCCACAAAGTCTTAAGGGGTGACTTGGAAAATCTGCCTTTTCCGGTTTTTTCTCCCGAACTTAAAATCGCACTAGAGGGATTAGTTGACCGAGGCATCATGGGAAATGATGTTTTGTCCGCTGTTGATTTGAAGATCTTCCAGGCTGTCGGCTTAACGAAAGATCAAATTGAATTGGTTTTGAATTCCCTCTGTGTCAATAATAGGTGAGACAAATTCCTTTCCCTGAAGGATTGAACAAATTGGGTTCAAATGGCATTACCAAGGGTCCAACTTTTTCTCCCTCCAGGGAAAAATTTTTTTACAGTTTTTGCTTTGAAGGGCAATTCAAGGGTTTTGACGTAGTTTGAAATGGCTTTTAGCTCCGGGTCTTTGTGAACGAGAATGGCGTTTTCCTCGATGGCAGTAGCGGCGATGATAGAATCAGCGACCGAAAGTCGGTGATTTGCCTTTATTCTTCCAGCGGAAAGGGCAATCCTTTCGTTTGAATTCACGATTCGGAGTGGAAGAGATTTTACCAAAATGATTATTTCTTTGGCGATACTTTCACTTTTTTCTTGCCAGGTAATGTAGTAAATTTCGGTAAGGCTTATGAAAGACAAGAATATTTTACACCCAGCTTTTTTTCCTGTTTTCAGAATTTTCTCGACAATTTCACAACCCTCTTCATTTTCCGCAAAAGAAAATAAGGCGGAAGTATCCAAAACGTAGATTTTACCCACGCGTTCTTTCTTCCTGACGGGATCTTAAAAGCGCTTTCCGAAGAGAATTCCCCTTTACTTTTCCTTTAAGGGTTGCGATGGAGTCGGAAGGTATTGGTAATACGGTGATGGTGTGGCCATCGTCAATCCATTCAAGCTTGGTTTGGGGTTGAATGTTATATCTCTTTCGTATTGTCACTGGAATAGCGGTTTGCCCACGAACGGTAACGGTGCTTTCCATAGTTACACCTCCATTGAATGAGTTTGCAAGAAGATTTAGAATTTTGCAAGATTTTTTTTAATAGATTCTTGCAAAAACACCCTAGCTTTGCCGCACGAACCGGATGCACCATCAAAGACATCCCGGTCGGTCTCGAACGAATGACGAGGCCGAGTTCAAGTACAATAACGAGCGCCACGAAAAAGGTGAGATTCCTCCGGTTGAACGGGTCCGGACCAGCCATTTTCTCGCGGATCATGTCGTGGGAAGCTCTCCAGAGCCATACCCTCAATTTGATTTTCTTCCCGTGAATTTGCATGAGTTGTCGGCAATCTGATGTCGACTCCAACCCTCCTTTAGAAGGTACTCAACCCCAGGGATGTTACTTGGGAATACGGGAGTTATGGTCTAATTTATTTTTAAGATGTTGCAAAATTTTTGGTTACTCTAGGACGCAACCCGAGTTTGAGGACAAAGAATGTGTGTTAGGAATTGTTTTCGCCTCTCTGCCAATCTGGAGGCCGTTTCCCCATTTTCGAAACAGGATATCTCGACTTCTCTTCCGCTTTTCAAAAACGCGACCAAGGAAAAATCCTGTGATTGAAGCAAATCCCAGGTCGCCTCTTGCTTCCTTAAAAAAAACCGCAAAAGATTCAAAATGGTGTCCGCTGAAACATTGGCTGTGTGGCTTTTTAAAATTAAGCCCTTAAGGTTTCCCAAATCAGCGACGCTTTCTTCTTCTATCACCTTTCCAAGAATCCGCGTCGTTCGGAGGAGTTTGCGGTTTTTCCTGTTAATGGGAAAACTTTGCTCCCAAACCAGTTTTTTTTATTTTCGACACGGCAAACTTCTCTAACGGCTTCGCGATGGAGCTTCAACCCGGTACTCTCGAAAACCATTTCCCGACATTTGTTTTGTATAATCATCTTTCTACAGAAAATAAACAGAAATGGACCTTAAGCTATCAGATCGATGAAAAAACTTTTTCTGAGTCGGGGGAATTGTCTTTCCAATCTCCATGCATTGCTAAGGAGTTTAAAGCTTTCCAGGCTTACCAAAGTCCAAAGTAGCAACCCGGTTCGAGGAAAAACAGGCACCATGATTGCGTTTGGATCTTGACGTAAGAAAGCTCTTAGAGCTGCGGCAAAAGTAAGTCCAATCTCCGCCTTGCATTGAAGCTGATTGATACCCGGAAGCATGTATTCAACCGGGTCCTCGACAGGTCATTAAATTTCTTTCCGTGGTATTCAGACTTGAAAGGGCGGAATACAGGGTAATTGTTTTTCCTGATCCGGTTGGGCCCGTGACGAGCACTATCCCGTCGGGGGATTGTTGAGTTGGTGTCGAGTAGACCGGCTCTTCCTGTACAATGCCATGATTCGGGTTTGCGTTGCCACCTGCTTCCGCAGAAGATGTCGCACGAGAACAGCATGGTACAAGTTGGCGCCTAGCCACTCTCAGAACCGTGCTTGCGCTATTCACGCACAGGGCTCCTCATACGGTAATTTGCAGAGGTCTGAACACGTTGACCATGATTCTTGGCTCCGGAAGAGGGAATAATTCCAGCATCTCTGAAATCCTTTCCCAGTCGATACAGCCTCGCTTGCCGCGACGATTAAGCCATTTGAACAGCAACTGAACCACTTCGAATTTAAACCGCTTGATGCACGGAAAATTATCCGTTATCCCATAGTAGCTGAAGCGGCCCCGTAATTTCGCCTTAATTGTCTCCCATAGTTCTGCCAACCTCATAGTTCTGGAGTTCTTCAACCACGCTTTGACTGCATGGGGTTTGGCAGTAGACTTCTTGCTAGCTGTTAAACGTTTCACCCGAAAGCTCTTGCAGTTCCTGCTCAGACCACTATTATCGCTGTTTGAGCTCGGATGCCTATCGCCATCTCAAAGGCGCTCTCTGTACTTGCCAACCCATTCGGCAGGACTACTTGGACTCTCTCGTCTGGAGGGAAAATGTGCGACTGCTGGAAGATCCCACCCTGATTCAAAATGAACTGAAGCGGCGATTGGAGGCTGCCAAAAACGCAGACCCCCTTCGCCATCGTTTTGAAAATCTACAACGGGAGAAAAGCCGACTGGAAAATAAGATGGAGCGCTTGGTTACGGCCTATCAGGAAGGGTTGCTCAGCTTGAGGAGTTACGCCGGCGAATCCCTGACTTGCGGAAGCAGCAGGAAGCCTATGATTCAGAAATCCAGTCTCTTCAAACGGCATCGGTTGATCAAGACCGATATCTCTCATTGATGGAAAGCTTGTCTGAATTTGGGGAACGTCTGAAGTCAAAAGCAAATACTCTTGATGTCGTGGAACGCCAAAAAATCCTTCGGTTGCTGGTGAAAGAAGTTTTGGTAAATAATGACAGTTTCACGATCCGTCATTCGATTCCTCTTCCCCAAGTGAAAAAGGAGGGAACAATTTTGCCCATCCCAGAACCTCAATTAAAGAAGACTGAGAAAAGTTATCTTTTGAGTTCAGGGAGTATTTACTCAGCCTTAAGGAATCGCTTTACCATGCGTAGAATTCGTTTGTCTGATATTCGATGTGCCAAGAACTTTAACAACCATTCCTGATTCACATTGTCAAAGAAGCCTTTAATATCTTCCTCGACAATATTCTTCATTTCTTCGAATCGAATTTTCCCGTATAATATCGGTTCGGCCTTTCGTTTTTTTCGGAAGAGATGAAAATCTGTACGGGTATCGGAAATTAAGGCAAGGAGCTTCGGAATGAGCCATGGTTTTTCATCGGTTGATGAGGTCCTTATTCTTCTCACTTACGCGAACCTTTCAAGTAAGGAAGTTGATATTGTGAAAAAAGGTTTGTTAGAAAATTTCCGATGGGACGAATTTGTTCGTAAAATCAAACACAATGACATTGGGCCCCTTATCCACCACACCCTCATGAAAAATGAACTTTTGGATTTGCTTCCCCCCGAAATTCAGCATTACCTTTCCGAACAGCGCGAAAAAATCCTTGAAATCAACTCCGGCCGTCTTAAAGTTGCAATAGATATTTTTTCAAAATTTGAACTATCCGAAGTAAAGGTGATTGTTTTAAAAGGCGTCCTATTCGGGGAAACAATTTACAAAGACCCCGGATATAAAAAAATGAATGACCTAGACATTCTTGTTCGCTCCAAAGATATAGAAAAAGTTCGCAAAATCTACGGGGAAGTTGGACTAGTCCCCCTGGCGCTTTTGGAAGGGGACGATCAAGATTTCGACGAGAAGAAGAGTTATCATTTGCCCGCGTTCATTTCTCGAGATCTTAAATTTGTCGTTGGAACTCACTGGGGGCTTACATCTCCAAAATTGGGGTTCAATTTCGATTATGAGGAAATCTGGAAACGCGCGGTTTCGATCACCATTTCAGGACAACGTGCGCTTGCCCTTAGCCCTGAAGACAATCTCCACCATCTTTGCGTTCATTTTCACTACTACAAAACGGGCCTAAAGGAATTTGCCGATTTGGCAAACCTGCTTCGGGAAACTTCCAAGTTTTCATGGCAAACATTTGGGGATCAGATTGAAAAAGCTCAAAGCTATTCCGCCGTTTTCAGGCCTCTTTCAATTCTTGAAAGCATCTATAATATTGGTATTCCCAAAGATTTGCTCAGAATTTGCCGGGATAAAACCGATTCATTTACCATAAGGGATACCGAACGCTTAGGTTCTCGAAAAGATCTTATTCTTCTGTCTCGAAGCACTTACTCTTCCCAAATCGAGAAAGCTTACCTTGCTTTTTCCTTCGAATCAACCTTCCGCAAAAAATTGCCGTGGTTTTTTCTTTTTTGGAAGCGCTTGCTAATGCCTCCGCGACAAGTTCTGTACAGTACTAATGCATGTAATCCAAAGGAAAAATCTCTTTTTTTGTTGTATCTTATCAATCTTTGGCGAACCGCCCGAGAAGTAGGGAAGGGTTATGGAATAATTGTGTTCGGCTTCCTAATGCTAAAATCCGCCTGGGAACTCATATCATCGCTGAAAAGCATTTTTTCGAATGAATCCGGAGGTAAAATGGGCGAACTTAGAAATGCTCTCGGTCAAGATGAAGAAAAAATCTTAAAATTAATGAATTCATTTGAATGAAAAATTTCACACAAGTTCCAAATGAGGGAATCAAATGGAGCAGAAAGCTTACCGCTGAACGCTATCCGAAACCCTTAAGCCCGCTAGGCTGGTCTAACATTCAAGCTGTTTTTGATGAAGGGGTCAGGGCATTCGCCGTTTTCATGGGTCTCCCTCTAGCTTCAAATGCGCCTTTGGCGATATCCGTTAATGGATGGATACTGGCAAACGAAAACGCGTTTGACTTCAAAAATCATTTCAAAATTAATTTGACCAAAAGAGAGCAAGCCTCACTTCTTCTTGAAACTATCTCTCTTCTACTTGGCTCTTCAAACCCTTTAAAAAGTTTGAAATCTCTTGTGCATTGGCTAAAATATCCCGAAAAAAGCGCCACCCGTCTTGGCAATTCTCTCAATTCCATCGTCTTACCCTTTGCAGGGCAAGCTATTTTTTCTTATCTTCAACGAATCTCCAATGATATTGATCAATCCTGGGAAAACACGAAAATCTCTTTTCAAGAAGAAGTTGCCAAAATAGGCAATCTCATCGAATCGGAGGAAGACCCTCCAAAACTTCTCATCCTTGGCGAAAAACTAAGAGCCGCGATGATTTCCTATATTAAACCGGATCTA
>JACPTH010000456.1 GCA_016192885.1 bacterium
AAATTTGGAGAATACTCAAAAAAGAAACCTGAATGATGCGCTTGGAAAAAATCAATCGGTACTAAATTTAACAAAAAACCGGGATATTTTTAGCCTTCTGCTTTCAGAGAGATTGTCAAAAATTTCTCAAGGAATTTCCGCAAAGATCTCAGCGTTTCCCTATACTCCTTTCCCGGAAATATTAAATCAGGTTCATTCAATCGCAGGTGTCACCCGACCCTTTTTCATCCCATTTTTCGGGCATACCAAATCAGATCTTTATTTTTCTGCCAATCAAGCTTTGAAAGGACTAAAACAAGAAGGGTTTTCACTAGAAAACGCTATGATAATGGTTTTGCATCATCGTTGGCTTCCTGAACCAATCGGCCCTGTTAACAAGCCTGCATGGGAGGTCACCGGCGCGAAAATTGACCTTGCTTATGAGTATAGGGGAACCTGTTTTCGAGTTTCAATAAAAGGAAAACCATATTGGATTTTCTGGCAACCTCTAATTCCAAGCAACTTAACCGACCGCATCAATTTTTTTGAACCCAATTTTGATAGAAGAAAAAATTTCTATCCGACTTTTACACCCCATATTAGACAAAGGTTTTTGTTGGGCAGCATTATGTTTCTTATCCCGCGAACCAGGAAAAGGTTGGACGAGAAGTTTGGAAAAGCGCAACTCTTTCTTTCAAATTTTGACGACTCCGAGACCTCGATAGCATTACTTCCATTAACTTCTCTCGAAAAATCTGGAAAAACCTCTAAGAAACGGCGGATGAGGGTTTACTGCAGCAAAGGGTTTCCCCGTTATCTTCTTTCGGAGATTGTAAAAGGGGCACCCCCCATGAAAAACTTAGATTGGGTAACCAGCATCGGATCGACGGTTATAAATATCCCTTATAAAATGGTCGTTGCATCTAAGGTTTCTCAAACAAGCAAGAATCGGAAATTCAAGCATTATTTAGTTCAGGCAGGGATTGTTCTTGTTTTTTTTTCCGCCTGCATTATTTGGTTCTGCGCCATTTTCTTTGAAATCGGGATAGCTTCCTCTTTGCCTAGACAGCTTTGGTTTGGTTTTCTCCTTGCCGCCATGCTACCTCTCTCGACAACTTTTCTAATTTCGGAGCATTTGGCTCACGATAGATTCGAAAGTCTCTGCGCAAGAAAGCGTCTCGAATTAAGACAAAAAATCGAAAGCATCGAAAACCGACATATCGCACACCGACAATGGATTTTGAAGGCTTTAGAAAGATTTTCCGAGGACGACTCTTTTATCATTGCGCTAAATTCATCTGAAAAGTCATTTCAATCGGGTTTAAAAAACTGGGAGGTCTCGGCGAGTAACTTTCTAAAGAAGACTTTCTATAAGGCGTATCGACCGCCATTCGACCTATCCCTTCGAGAACTTGCGGCGGTCGGAAGAAACGGCTTTTCCGTGGAATTTAGTCGGGCAATGAGGGCTGAAAAAGGCACAAACATTTTAACCAAAATTTTGAGCGCTTTTGCGGGTGGAATTATCTCCGAGCTTAATCCAGGTTTGCTTCAAAACATTCCCAGGAGTATCTCAAGCAACATAGGCGGGGAAGCAAAAGAGGAAATGATTAAAGAGTTTGCAATGGAATTGCTTCCTTCTATTTTGGGGTCTGAAGCCACGTTTGAAATCCTATACAGCCTTAATTATCCTCTTTTGCTTTCGACCGGGATAGGTCAAAAAGCCATTTTACCAATCTTTGTGCCATCAATTTCGATTCCCAGATATTTGATTTATTGGTTTTGGTCATCCCGACATTCAGACCTTTGGGCTCTCAATCGGGTTTTAACCTCCGAAAATCCTCAAAAAAAAATTTTCGTATTTGTCCGTGATAAAATAGGCGAACCTCCAAAGCCGGAAGAAGGCGAGGACCTGAAATTCCTGCGTCCGATTGCCCGTCAGATGGCTTTAACAAATACGCCCCTAGCTCTACGCCTCAATTTTTGCAACACCAACTACCTAATAGAAGGAACTCCTGGAGAACTTTCCAATCAGTTCGTATTTATAGGAATTGAACCTGAAACTCCGATCACTATTGAGGTGAATGATTTTAAGTTTAAGCTACAGCTTCTTTTAATGGTTGCGATTGCAATTATATTTCTTCTTTCTTTCACCGTTGCAAGCGATATTTTGGTTCCAATTGGAAAATTAACCCATGGGATGAAGACAATTGAGCGAGGTGAATTTGAGATTAGATTGCCTAATGAACGTAACGATGAGTTCGGTAACTTGTTTCAAAGTTTTAACTTTATGGCCAGAGGGGTTGAAGAAGCTTATTTAATGGGAAAGATGGTTTCCAATTCCGCAAGATCGGCAATGGAAACCCGCGAAGGAGAATCTCTCGCGCAAGACGGCATGAGAAAAGAAGTTACTATTTTGTTTATAGGGGTTATTGATTTCGAAACATTAATAAAAACTCATAATCCCGAGGAATTGCTAAAAAAACTTAATCACCACGTTGAATTTGTCTCAAAAAACATTATCGAGGCAGGCGGAGACATCGATAAACTAATTGGCGACAAGGTTTTGGCGGTCTTTAAAATGGATGATACTCGGGTGGGAGCTAAAATGGCCCTAAAAACGGTTCAAACCCTAATGTCGGAAGGGTCAAGCGGGAAAACTCCGTTCCCTATGGCGGTCGGCATAAATAGCGGGAATGTTATTTCAGGATTACTTGGTTCGGGCTCTAGAAGAGATTTTACGATCATCGGAGATTCGGTTAACCTGGCCGCAAGAGTTGAAGCGCTTGCCGAGAAAATTCACGGAACTAAAGTCGTAATTACCGAAGCTACAAAAGAACTTTTGGGAGACTCTTACCATTTTAAGAAATTAGATATTTCTTCGGTAAAAGGTAAAAAACATGAAGTTACGCTTTTTCAACTTCAGGATTTACAATAGGAAACATTCAGAGGGCTAGAATCCGGAATTAAGAATTTTTAGAAAATTCCATTTTTAGCGCAATTTCAACTTCTTTTGGAACCAGTGCGCTTACGTTTCCTCCAAGCTTTGCAATTTCTTTCACGATGCTTGAGCTCAAAAAAGAATACTGCGTTGAAGCCATCAAAAAGACCGTTTCCAAATCAGGCGCCAGTTGCTTGTTTATTGAAGAAATTTGAAGTTCATATTCATAATCGGACACCGCCCTTAACCCCCTAATTATCGTTCGAGCCTCAACCTGCTTGCAGTAATCAACAAGTAACCCCCCAAAAGACCCGACCGTAATATGGTTCTTGCGCCCGACAACCTTGGAAATCATTTCTTTTCGCCTTTCCGCTTGAAACAAACAACTTTTTGAAGTGTTTACTAGTACGGCAACGATTACCTTGTCGAACAATTTTAAACTTCGTTCAAGAATATCTAGATGTCCGTTAGTTATTGGATCAAAACTTCCAGGATAAACTGCTATTCTCATTGCGCTTTCTCCAAAGAAATATAGTCTATTAGGTTTAAGCCTATTTCCTTTAAAACCTTTCCAAATCGAATTACCGGGAACCCTACAACGTTATAATAACAACCTTCTATTCGCTCGATGAAAAGCGACGCAAAGCCTTGGATGGCATATGCGCCCGCCTTGTCGTAAGGTTCTTTTGTTTGAAGGTAGATCTTGATTTCTCTTTCCGATAAACCCCTAAATGAAACTTTGGTAACCTCCGCATCCGATACCGTTGTTAATCTTTCTACGTCGACAACGGCAATTCCGGTAATCACCTTGTGGGTCTTTCCTGAAAGAATTTCAAGCATCCTGCACGCATCGTCCCTATCTTTGGGTTTTCCAAAAATGCTGTTTTCATAAACCACAATCGTGTCCGCTCCAATAACGATACCTTCATGAAGGGTCTTCGCCCCGTGAAAAGCTTTTAGAGCGGCAAGCTTTGAGGCTTGTTCAATCGGAGAAAGATGCGAGAAATCCTCGTTCCCCTCAACGTATGGGGAACAAAAAGATGTGTAGGCAACCCCAAGATTGTCAAGGATTTCCTTCCTTCTTGGGGATTGCGAAGCCAAGTAAAGCCTAGGAAAAGATTCGGTTTTGGGAATCATTCCACCCTCCTTAAAAGCTCTTCCGTTATTTGAGCAACGATAATTCCTGATGGTATGGCGATCCATATGATAACCGAAAAACTAAACCATATTGGAAATTTTCCCGCAAATAAAAATTGTACAGTTAAAAGCTGCGCTAAATTGTTTATCAGCGCTCCTAAAACGCTTATCCCGTTTAAACTCAAAACAGGCATAAACCATCGAATGCCAATAGCCATCATTATGGCTCCGGTAACTCCCCCTACCATGGATAAAAGACTTGCAGGGGAAAAGAGAATTCCAAGTACCAATCCTGAAAGAATAGTCCGAATCAGAACAAGGGCTATTCCAAATTTAATTGATATTCGAGTCATTCCATATAGTACAAGGGAATTTGATATGCCCGGTTTTAACCACGGAAAAAGTCGAGGAAGGGGGGACTCGAC
>JACPTH010000167.1 GCA_016192885.1 bacterium
GCTGCCGGTTTCATTGTTATATCTCCCTGGACAAGAGAAGCGAGGGCGAAGTGCGAAACGCGGTCTTTGCCGCGCTTGCGGCCGACCTCTATCTCAAGCTTGTCGTCGTCGTGGATTCGGACATCGACGTTTACAATGAGCGGGAAGTTCTCTGGGCTATGGCCAATCGCTTCCAGGCGGACAGGGACATTCTCGTCGTCCCCAATTGCCAGGGTTCCGAAATCGAAAAAAGCCGAAAAATCACGGGTAGAAAAAGAGTTTATTCCCAAAAGCCCGAGAAGGCTGAGATAACCAAACAATGAAATTTTTTCAGGCAATCGGGATCTAAAATTTTCATGGTTATCAGGTTGAGTTTTGTTCACCTTCGATTGTTCAGGGGACATCGTTTTCACCTTTTAAACGTAAATTAAAGCACGCACACAGGTTTAAAGGCATAATGTGACACTGTAGCAACTTGGCGGATTCCTTCTACGTCATTCCGGCGAAAGCCGGATTCCAGAAAGCCTGGATGCCGGTTTTCACCGGCATGACGATTTGCAGGCTTTGTAGTAGTTCAGTCAATTTGCTACAGCGTTCATAATGTTAATGATTTAAATAATGCAATTTTTTCGTCATCTTACTGCGGAGGGGTCGCCTTTTGAACTTTTTCTTCAGGAGTAAAACCGGAGAACTTTCGCTGTCTGGAAAACGCTTCAATAACTTCTTTCCCTCCCTCGAAATCGGCCATATTTATCAAAAGATTCTTTAGGTTGGCTTTGAATTTGGGGTCCATGTCTTTTCTAACCACTAAAGGATCATTAAGTATCCAATCCGTTCGCGCAAGGACGGTAACGTTAGATAACGAGGGTGAATCTGATGCCGAGTTTCCAAAAGAATCATAAATTGCGGCGGCATCATACTCGCCTGAAAACGCCCCGGTAATAAACGGAGTCTTGCCTAACCGGCCTGCAAATTGCTTCCCAATTGACTTTCCCGCGCATGTTATCAAATGAAGTGGTACTAAACCAAGCAAGTTGCACTTTTTCAACGGAAAGAAGCAACCCCAGATTTTCGTAACTCGATGCTACGTTGAGGAGAACAGGTCGTTTCAAATTCAAGCTAAGAAAAGAAACTAGCGGATTCAATTCACGTTGAAGGGCTTCCTTGGTTTGATATGGAATAACTCCCATTACAAATGGCGGTTGCGGAGAAATAATCCACTGGATGGAAACATAATTCTCGGAGGAGTTTTCCCAGGAAAAAAAAGCTCCGATGAAGATAAGAAAAAGGGGAACTATCCAACGCTTCACAAAAAATACCCCTTTTCCTTCATCAAGGCAGAAACAGCTTCTTTTTCCCCGTCGGAGAACTTAATTCCGAAATGTTTCTCGGTAATTTGCGCTATTTCAGACAACAATCTCCTGCCCATCAGGAGAGGAAGAATCAATGAGGCTTTCAACCGTCCAAGTTTTTCTTCCAAAAATTCTTGGGAAACCGAACAAATAAACTTATCAGAGCTCATTGCCTTATCAAAGGCGTCAAGAATTTGTGGGGGATTTTCAACTCCTAGCGCAATAAGGTGCAAGGAGACCTGAATTTTCTTTTCGAATTTGTCGAAGGATGTAGCCTCATC
The DNA here is from genome assembly GCA_016192885.1 of bacterium. Taxonomy (GTDB): domain Bacteria; phylum Muiribacteriota; class Ozemobacteria; order Ozemobacterales; family Ozemobacteraceae; genus JACPTH01. The sequence goes on from JACPTH010000167.1 coordinate 1,613, forward strand.
TGAAGTATTTTTGAACAACCCAAAATTCTTCGCCTTTTCCAACAAAGCCCCTTCGCGATACAGGTTCATTACCGCGTCATCAATAAACTGCTCGTACTTTTCATTAGCTCGGCCGCATAAAATTGGAACCAACTCAGCCTGAGGGGAGAGTACAACAAAGTCCGAAGCTCCTAATTCGCCGATCAGCGGTTCAATATCAACAATCGTGTTCTCAGAATCAAGCGGTTTTATACAATTTGCGATCATTTCAATTTTATCTTTATCAAAACTCTTTAAACTTCGGGTCAACCTTTCCCTAATTTCCTGATTTTCCAAGTTTAAAATTTTTTCCAGGAGTGCGAAGAAATCGCTATTTCCAAGATTCTGAAAGCGAACTCCAAGAGATTTCCTATCAGCCATGTTAAGGTACGAAAGAACTCCAACCATGTGTTCAAAACTTTCGCGAGAAGTAAAACCCCATATTGATGCGGCGATTTCTCCCCGCCACCCCCCGCTTGCACTTCGGGTGGAAATTGCCGCCAAAGCGGCAGGTGTCCGAATGTTTCCTAACGAATTTAGAGCGTTTCGTGTCACGTTAACATCTTGGTCGTCAGCCAAATGGGAAAGAGGGGGAATAAAAATGGGCAAACCCATTGCGCCCATTCCGACCGCCGCGGATGCTCGAAATAAAGCGTCCGGATGAAAGACCATATTTAGCAAAACATCCAGGGCGTCTCCTAGGCTTTCTTTATCGTTTGCGATCCTTAAAAGGCCTAGAACGGCAGTTCCCCTTACTCGATGGTTATTGTGAGACAAGCAGCGCATGATTAAAGTTCGGACTTGAGGTTGATCCCCGGCTATCGAAATTGCTTCAATCATATCCGCAAGCAATCTAGGATCTTCGCTTGACTGGAGAAGATCTTTTATGAGATCGAGCCCGTCCGGACCCAAAAGATCTAAAACAACCCTGGCGGCGGTGGTTAAATTTCTTGGATTTTTTTCTGAAACAATTACGTCTTTTAAAATACTTGATGCTTTTTCAGGCGGAATCTCAGCGATTTCTAAAATCGCCCTGTATCTAACTTCCGGATCATCATGTTGCAGGAGTTCGCGAATCCTAATAATTCTGTCGTTAGGAGGTATGAATCGAATCGAGCGAATAACCTCAAGATCCCCATGCCCTTTGACCGAATCCAAGGTTTCCCGTACCGCGCGTGAATAGGAATTTCC
>JACPTH010000546.1 GCA_016192885.1 bacterium
AACCTTTTGGGGGTACGCGGAGAAAAACAAGGAAGAAGTATTTCTCGTGACGAACTCATGATCCTATTAGGAATGGGGGTCGCGTCAGGAACCGTTAGCGAGCGACCTCATCGAATGGTAAAAGGGATAATGAGTTTGAAGGAGATTAAGATTTGCGAGATAATGGTTCCGCGGGTAAAGATGATTGGAATCGATCTTGGGCTTTCTTTACCCGCGGCGAGAAAACTTGCCATTGAGGGAGGGTATTCTCGGATTCCAATTTATGAGGGAAGTATTGATCATATTGTCGGAATGGTGTACTTTAAAGACCTTTTCCTGAGGGAAACTGAAAACACTGCCTTAAAAACTCTAATGACTCAACCCGTCTTTATTCCTGAATCAGAAAATGCATACAAGCTTTTGAGGGACATGCGTTCTAGAAGATATCAAACGGCAATTGTGTTGGATGAGTTCGGAGCCGTTTCCGGGATTGTAGCGCTCGAAGATTTGATCGAGGAAGTCGTAGGGGAAATTTACGATGAACTTGATGAACCGATTTATTGGTTAAGACTCCATCAGGACGGTTCCATGACGATAAGGACCGAGGTAGATCTCAACACTTTGGAAAAAGAGACCGGTGTTTCCTGGAACAATCCGGAACAAGCGACTACCATGAATGGGTTGATTTTAGCTTACCTTGGGCGAATACCGGCGACAGGTGAATGTTTGATCTTGGAGGGTCACAGAATGGAGGTTGTTCAAGCTGACCCAAAACGTGTTATCATGGTTCGAGTTTATCCCAAACAAGATTGAGCCCGAAAGTTCAAATGGAAAGAGAAAAATTTGACCACATCGTAGGCCTTATTATTGACGGATTTGAAACCACTTATTCTCTTCTGAGAACTTACTTTCTTACGGGCGTGATCCTCGTCGTTCCGGTCGCTGTTACTTTGTTTATCATCTTTCAACTTTTTGTTTTCGCGGATGGTTTGTTGGGAGATGCGGTCAGTAATGCGATAGGAACGAATATTCCGGGGGTTGGCTTAATTTTTACCGTCTTTTTGCTTATTTTGTCTGGAATGATAGCTCAAAATGTTTTGGGGAAAAGGCTGATTAGATGGGTTGATTACTCCTTGGAAAGTCTACCCATTGTTCGCTCTCTTTACGTTGGAGTTAAGCAGGTTTCCGAGATCCTTTTTCAAAACAAACAGGGCGAGTTTCAAAAAGTGGTTTTTGTGGAGTATCCTAAAGAGGCAAGCTGGACATTGGCTTTTGTAACCGGGGAACTAAACGGTTCGTTTGCTTCTCCCCGACTTCCTAATTCCCTACTTTGTGTTTTCGTTCCGACTACTCCTAATCCGACATCCGGTTTTATGCTTATTGTTGATTCATCCAAGGTAATCGAAGCAAAACTTTCCATCGAAGAAGCCATGAAAATGATTATTTCCGGAGGTCTTATCAAACCCTTACAATTTACTCAACTCCCGCCAAACGTTTCTTTTGAAGATTTCACGATCCCACATTAGGAAGGTTTGTACAAGAAATGTTTTACATCGAACAACCTATTTATGCCCTGGTTATGATCCTTGGTTTGTTGTTTTTTAACGGGATCGCTTTTTACTTGGCGCTGGCAAAAACTCGATCGATTTCCAAAGTGAAACGTTTCCTAAAATTGCTGCCAATTTTCCTCCTGTTTGGAGCCGCAAATTTCTACTTGGTGAAAGTTGGTTGGAGTGGTTTTTATGGAATCGGAATAGCATCTGATGCAAAAGTTATTGAACTTTTTTACCATTGGCCGCGCTCGCCTGCTTCCGTTGATTCTAAAGAGATAAGCGGAATTAAAATTGAAGAGATTTGGAAACCCGGTAAGGGAAAACAAAGGAAAAGCAACTTTTCGTTAATCGTTGAAACCCAAAACAATGAAGTAAGTAGCTCGGTGAGGGCAAATTCCCCGGATATGATTGAAAGCGCGGGGAAATATATTTCACAAAGAATCAACAAACCCCTGACTCGTTGGTCACGAGAAGGTTTTGACGGTTCTCCAAAAATCGTTGCAAGTTTTTCAAAATAGCAATTAGTTATCTTAAAGATTCTGAAAAGGTTGATTTAAATAATGTATTTTTGGCGGTTCTCCTCAATCTTTTCGGTCGGCCTGTTTCTAATAATCTCTTCCCCGGGTTGGGCGGAAACCCTTCGAATTGTTCGAAAATACTATGACCTCCGAGACAGACTTTCTGTCCTCAAAGAAAGCATTTCACAAGGTGTTTCGGCGAGGAATTCCCTCAATGACAATCATTTTTCATCAGATAGCCATGCCTTATTTGAAAAGAAGTTGCATGAAATAAAAAATCAAATCGATGGTTTTGGAATTGGAAGCGAGCCGCTTTCCTTGTACTATCAAGAAAAACTAAACGATCTATTTTCCGAAACTCAGAAAAGCTTTGCTAGCAGAAATCCGATGCCGTCGGCCTTGTCTATTCCGATCCACCAAGTTTCCGTTGAACTCTCCTCAAATTCTACCCCCCTTTCTTCTTCAAGAAAGGTTTTGGGAAGTAATCTTCCGGTGGCGAAAGAAAAAAGGCCCGGTAGTTCTTTCAATCCTGAATTTATGGACCCTCGCAAAGCTTTTTTCTACCCCATTGGCTTGAGAACCCTACTCCCCGCGGCAAAATTGCCAAAGGCCCCCCCCCGGAAGGGAAATACGATTGCCAAACGAGGGTTGGGACTCGTGAACACCCCTTCAACCATAACAGATGCGGTTCCAAAATTAATTTTACCGCCCTCAAGTTCATCTCACCCGCAGATTAGACAATCGCCCGCTATGCGTCCTTTGGCGATAATGATTGAAAACCATAATAAAGCCCGGCCTCAAACAGGCCTCCAGGAAGCGGAAGTCGTGTATGAAATCCCCGTTGAAGGAGGAATTACTCGGTTCATG
>JACPTH010000547.1 GCA_016192885.1 bacterium
CCATACCTGGTCGACCGATGCGCCATGCTCTAGAACATTTATCGCCCAATTTCCCTCGATTTCGGTGTCTTCATGAATCCTAAAGCATCCGGCCCAAGACCTGCTGTGATAGTCGTTTAATTTTTCCAAAACCGAATTCCGATGATTTTTCGGAGTTTTAACTCTTGTGAACAATCTTACAATTATTACGCACTCGTAAATTCTTTTTGGTTCCTCTTGTTTCGCGAGAATTTGACATATCACCGCGATTCGCATGGTAGGTAGATTTGAACTAGGAACATCGATTGAAATCCAAAGATTTTGCGAGTCTTGGTGGATTGTGTTTAAAATATGACGCCTGTGTTTCAGATCATAACTAATTATTTCAAGAATTTGGCGTTGGGAAAAACTCGGCAAAAGCTTCTCAAATTTTCCCCAATTAAGCGGAGCTTGAGGTTCAACAAAGTTAATTTGCCCGCAAAAATGTCGTCAAAATTGTGCCAATTTTCTGATATGGAAAGGGTTTCCCCTTTTTCGGGGGTAGGGAGGTAAATTCCGGAAATTTTGCAAAGGGATTTTCCCATATTATCTTTTACTTCAACCCCCGATTCAATGGAATGCGCTCGAAACCAGCCTTTTTCCCCTTTAAAAGAAAGAGAAATAGACCGAGAAACAGAATCGATTTCAAGGGTAAACGGACCTTTATAAGAGTCCCCGATTTCGTGGCAAATTGTTTCGCACAATTTGGTAAGCTCGGATTTTGAGATCCCTTTAGTACTCATACTTAATCTTAGAAATTTGTAGGAAGTTTTATGCTTTGACCATAATCTTGGAGCTTCTTAAATGTCATTTCCTAGATTAAACTTATTTTGGTAAACTCGGGGAAGTATCGGAAACACATCGGAATCCAACCGTTGTGCTTCGGTAAGCATGCGACCGATGAATATCCCTTGCGCTAACTCTGCATCCCCGCGATTCATCATCCCAAGAACCGCCTTTAATTATTGGTTGGCCAAACCGGCCATTAAAAGGTTTCCCGTTACGAGGATCGGGTTCATAGGCTGTAGCGGTCCATTCTGCTACATTTCCTGCCATGTCTTCAGCCCCCCATGGAGAGGCTCCGTCATGGAAAAAACCCACAGAAACAGGGAAATCCCCGACATTGCACCTTTTTGAGCTAAAGGTATCTCCCCATGGATAATCGCGAGATTCCCCATTCGCGGCTATTCAACCAATACAACGGGACATCTCCCCATTTCGGGAGGAGGGACTTTGCCGATCCAACTAAATCTAAGCGCCCACGCATAGGTGTGGTATGGGGTGTGATCCTTAAAAGAAGGTTCACCCGGATGACACCATTGATGACCATACATGGAGATGCTATCTAAAAAATGCTTGTACTGTTCGCAAGTCACTTCATACTTATCTATCCAAAAACCTGGTGTTACAACATGTCTAATCGGTCGTTCATCCGGGTTTCCACGATCGGATCCAAGCGCATAATTCCCTGCTTTGACTTCGACCATTTCAAAATCAAGGGGATGATGGGAAATTCTTTGGGGGGGAGCGGAACCGGTTTGGGTCGCCAAATAATTTACCTGTACAAAAGACCCCGTTGCGGTAATTGATTCGCTTCTAAGAACTTGGGAAACCGGAATAAGCTCAAGCGTCAAAGAAAGAAATTGGTTGGAAGAAATCGTAAAAAAAAGCTTTTGGGGAACAAATTCCGGTGCCTCTGCCTCTAAAAGGTGTTTCCCAGGGGATAAATCGGTAGTAAGGTCCGAGCTATTACCCAAAGACCGTCCATCCATTTTGAGTTTTCCGCTTTTGGGTAGAATTTTTATCTCAATTTTGGCCTTCTCATTTTCACCGGCAACTTTTAAGGACTTTCCATCTGCGGGGCAATAGTTAACGGTATCTTCATAAAAAGCCTTACATGCGGGGCAAATTTTTGTCGCAATTGCAGGGAGTTCGGAAAGGAAAAGCCACGCTCCGAGAAAAACAAAACAATAGGCGAACTTAAATTTATCTTTTTCCGAAATCGCAGAATTCTTCAACGCACAAAGTCCATTCGAAGTTATCTTGTATCATAACCTAAGCCGTTTCACATGTCCATACTTTAACCGGAAGCTCGAAACCATTTAGTTTTTGGTTGCCCCCGTTCTAGTGCCATGCTCCGGGAAGACCTAGAAATTTAAGCAAGGAAAGAGATAGGAAATAGGAAAAAGTTAATGGTTATGGAAGCTCATTGATATGATAAACTATATTTGAGTTTGGCGGGATCTTATTTTTTGCAAATGTTTCGCGATTATTATGGATTTACTTCAGTCCAAATGAAGTGAATTGTTCTGCAATGGGGGAAGTATGAGAAATCACCTGGATTGGATAAAAAACACGACTCTTTTTGAGAATGGAACCGATGCTGACCGCGTTTTCATGGAAAATTTTCAAGAAACATTTTATGGCTTTGCAGAAAATTTCCCATGGCTTTCAATTCTTGGCGGGGTTCAGGGGCACCAATCTGGTTTCTCGAACCGAATTGAAGATCTATCCCTTGTTCCCTACTTATTCGAAGATTGTATGCCCAAAATGGCGGAAGGAGAAAACTGGCCTCCGGTTATTCCTGAAGCTTCGGTAGTTTTAGATGAAATCTGCCGAAACAAACTTGGTTCTTATCAATTTTTGGACTTTCTATTTTCCCCATGTCCGGAAGTGCTTAAAGAAGTTGCCGGGCTCGTGAAAAACCCAAAAGACTTTTCCACATTGCCGGAACTTGAAACATGTATTTCAGGAAAAAGAGAGGACAACAAACAAGTTAGGGTTTTAGGTTGGTTTGAACATCTTGAAACTTTAGCAAGGGAATGTTCCCTTGATCCTGCGGTAACTGCAAAACCGCTTTTGCGACCTCAAGACGCATTTGTCGTACTCCTTCGCCCCGAACCATTTCGAAATCAAGATCTAGAACTTCTTGAACCTTTGTTGCTTCGCTTCGGCGGAACAATGAGAAACATTGTTGCTATCGGGTGGATCCCCGCCCATGGAGTACCTCTTTATTTCTGTTCCGAAGGGAGGCTCCATCCGACCGCCTTTACTAGAGTGTTGATTCGGCAACCATCTGATTTGGCGGTTCTTCCAAAAGGGGAAGTCGGATTGGTTGAACTCTTTACCCCGTTGAGAAGTTTCTTTCCAAATCACGCGGTTCTTACCTCCCGCCTTGCAAATTATGAAAAAAGTTGTTCTTGCGGATTGGATTGCCCAAATGTTTCTTTTGTTTACTCGTTTTCCCTTTGCGGTCGTGAACCTGTAAAACCGGTTCAATTCATTTTTGGACGTTGCGTTCAGGGGGAATTGTCCCTGGATCTTCTTGAAGAATCAATTGTAGAGGCAAAAAAACTGGCGGCAGTTCCGGTATTCCCGTCCAATGATCAATTGATTCAAGCCATTTCAGACTTAGCAAGGCTTTGGGCGGATCCTCATGAACCTCTTCGAAGAGAAGCTTGTTTGAAGTGGTCTGCGAACACCGGGATGAGTTATCCGATCATTTCGCAAATGCTTGACAGGATTTCTTTGGAACTGTCCCCCTCACGCCTAAAAGAACGGTTGCAATTTGAGCTTGGAGGCGCAAATATTTTCGATGCCGGACGATTCGATCACGGAATGCTTTGGCGTGCCCAACAACTTGCTATTGTTGCTCACTTGGCTTCGTCAGACGATCCGATTTTTGAAGTTAGGTTTTTGATGGAGAACATAATCACGAGGAACATCGGAATTTTAATCGTTCCCCGCCACTTTTCTTGGTGGTTTGAGGTTTTCATCAGGAGCCTTGAGATTTCCGATCTGGAGGCCTTGATTAGAGGAAGGATAACTCTTCTTTCCGGAACCTTATCCCAAGAAGCGATTGAGTTGATTCAAGCAAATTGCAGGGCGGTAATTACTAGGGGAATTCCGATCAGTACTAGAAGTCCCGCCCGCCCCGCGGATACGCGATGGGTCTTATATCCGTCGCGCGATTCCGCTGTCGTAGTTTCCGCGGAGGTTTTAAAAGACAAAGCTGCGCAAATCGCCGAAGCTATCGCGCACGATGTTGTATTCATGGACCAAAGACACGATCTTGCTCCAAAAAAGGTTTATGTTGAGGGGCCATCTATTTTAGCAGAGTCTTTTGCCCGCAATCTGGTGAATTCCCTCGTTAAGATCGCCGAAACGCTTCCTCCAAGCCGATTGGACCATGAAGATATCATCGATATTCGACGAGCGAGGGAATCAGCCTTGTGGGCTCAAACCAAAGGAGAAGCGATTTTGATCGGCCCCGATGATTCCCTTTTGGGGACGGTTATTGTTGATAGAATCGGAGTTTTCCAAGGTTCTACCTTTCGAAACCGATTTGTTCGAATTATTCCTTTCGAAAACCTATCTATTCTGAAGAAAATATTAAATTCGGAACAAAAATTATGGGGGACTTTGGGGATAGCAGGGTCCGCAACTTATTTCCTTGAAATTGTTACAAACCTCCAAGATTTGGGTTTTTCGTTGTTCACGTCTGTCGGGAACATGACCACAATTCAACCCTACGTTCCTCAAGACGTTTTTTGGTCTCTTGGGAAAAGAGTTCAGTGGGTTTCAGGATTGGTACAACTTCCCGAAACCATCACCGATCTTTTTGAGGTGATGCCCGAGCGAATTAAGGAACATGAAAAATTGCGGCGCTTTAATAGAGTTCTTTATGATTTAAGACAAACCCAAACATCATGGAAGTCAAAAATTCGAAAATGGCCTCTTAGATCGATTGGCGAAGTTGCCAACATTCCGCTTGATTTTGAAACTCCGGAATCATCGCAACTCTCTCTTCTTTCACCGGATGATTCGGCTCTTTTTTGCGCAAATGCCTTGGCCGCGGCAGGATTCAAGCAAGGAGATAATTTCCTGGCGATAATTCCCGAGAATAACATAACCGCGAACCTTTCAGCATTGTGGGGAGCTTGCAGAAGGCTGGGCGGGAAATACGACGAGGCGCGTTTCGAGGAAATTCCTGAAACTCTTTCTTTAATCAAACCTTCTTTTCTGATCGTTTCAATTCAACAATTAACGAAACTTTTTGATATTCAGCAACCCAATGAAATTCCTGGATGTCGTGTTATTGCATTTTGTACCCTTTTTTCTACAGTTGAAATGAATAACCTTCTTAGAAATTTTCCATCGGTTTTTAAATGGCTAGGTAGCCCAGCCACCGGAATTATGGCTTATTATTGCTCCGATTGCCTAAATAACGTTTTTCATTTGAATGAGCGCCAGTTTTTTATCGAAATGATAAATGAGAAAGATCAAAAACCGGCAAAAGAAACTAAATCTGGAGATTTGTTCGTAACATCCCTGGCTGTTTCCGACCCCAATGTTGTTCGGAGGCGCTTATTCTTCACAGGAAAAAAAGAAGATGAGCTTTGCCGGTGTGGTCGTACAACCCCTAGGATCTACATTCAACATTCAGGGTAAAAATTCCTTTCGGGGCAAGGAATCCGGCTGAGCGGCCAAATTATCGGTTAAAGGACCCCATGAAAGTAATTAATGTCCTGAATTCTCCAAATTGGAGTGGCGCTTCGCAGTATTGCGTCACCCTATGTGACTATCTTCAACGAAAAGGGCACAAAATCCTTTTGTTGACAGAACCTGGGAAACCGCTGGATATTGCCTTAACCCATGGAATCTCATGCGATGACACAATTCGCCTCAATCATCGAAATCCGTATTTGTACATGCATGCAATCAAACGAATGGCAAAAATTTTCAAAGAATTTGATCCGGATATTGTTTCAAGCCACATTAACGAAGGAGCTTGGATGACCGGGTTGGTGTCTAGAAAAGTTTCCCCTAAAGCGGTAATTGTACGGACAAGAAGCGATATTGACCCTCCAAAAGGCCATTTTATCAATAAATTTGTTTACCGACATTGGACCGATCACATAATTGTTAGTTCACTTTTGCACAAAAGAATTTGCCGTAACATTCTTGATTTCCCCCCCGAATCTATTGATGTTGTTTATGGTTCGGTTGATGTAAACTTGTTCCGCCCCAATCATTTTTATGGAACCGCTTTTCGAAGTGAAATTGGCGTTAAACCCGAGACGGTATTAATAGGAATGGTGGGGCGACTTGATCCTGTAAAAGGGCATGAATTTGCCCTAGAGGCTTTAAAAGCGCTAAGCGGGTGCGGCGTTTCAAAGAAGCTTTTAGTTTTAGCTTTTGAAAATCAGCGAAGTTTTTCATGGCTTAAAAACCTAGCTGCAAAATTGGGAGTGATAAATGATCTCCATTTTTTTGGATACAGGAACGATCTTCCCCAAGTTTTATCCTCTATCGACTTGGGTTTGATTACCTCCACCGGATCGGAGGCGAATTGCAGAGTTGCCCTGGAGTTCATGGCATCCGGAATTCCCGTCGTTGCTACATCCGTCGGAGTAATCCCTGAAATCATGATCGATGGGGAACACGGTTTTTTGGTTCCTCCAAAAGATTCAATCGCTTTGGCTACCGCCCTTTCCAGATTATTGACTAACCCTTACATTCGTTTAAAAATGGGTAATTCCGCCAGAAAACACGTCGAAGCAAATTTCAACCCGGATCTCTTCGCAATGCGCACTGAAATGGTGTACAAAAAGGCGCTTTCATGTCATTCCAGAAATTCTCCGTAAAAATTGCATATTGAACTTTCGCACTTTTTTCAAAGATGCGGTCACGAAACTTAATGGTGGAATTAAATGAACCTGATTTGATGGCAATTTTAATGTTTTTTGTTTCCTCGTTATGATAAAATATTTTCAATTCTAATTTGAAGGGGTATTTGAATGAAGGAAAAACTCCAAAAAATTGTTGATTTCGCCAAGAACCATGGAGCGAAATATGCCGACGTCCGCTTCCTGGCCAATGAAGAGGAAAATCTTGCCGTTAAAAATGGCCGCGTTGATGGGTTGGTAAAGGCTGAAAACCAGGGTTTTGGGGTCCGAGTTCTACTTAACGGTTCCTGGGGTTTTAGTAGCAGCCCCGATATAAATCAGTGGGAAACTGTCGTGGGTGAGGCGCTTCAAATCGCCAAATCTTCAAATCTTTCTCCGCGCGAAGGCGGAATTCGATATCCTTTAATGAAACCAATAACCGATCATTATCAAACTCCGTTTGAGGAAGACCCCTTTTTGATTCCTCTTGAGCGGAAACTCGAATTGATGATGGAAACCGATGCGGCAATTCGAAAGGTCAAGGAAATTAAGGTTGCTATTACCTCTTTCGAATTCATTCGTCAAACAAAATTCTTCGCAAATACCGAAGGGTCATTTATCAAGCAAACCCTCATGGAATCAGGCGGAGGGTTTGAATGTACGGCGGTCGGGCAAGGCGAAGTCCAAAAGCGTAGTTTTCCTAATGCTTTCGGAAGACAACAACTTACGGGGGGCTTTGAGCACATTCGAGCCATGAATCTCCCAGGAAATGCGGAACGCGTCGCCTCGGAATGCGTAGCATTGCTTTCCGCTCCTCAATGCCCGTCCACCGTGACTACGATTATTCTTGACCCCACCCAATTGGCTCTTCAAATTCATGAGTCATGCGGACATCCTATAGAACTTGATAGAGTGTTTGGGATGGAAGCTAGTTTCGCCGGAACTTCCTTTCTGACTCCGGAGAAGATGGGAAAATTTCAATATGGCTCTGATATCGTTAACATTTATCAAGATGGAACCGTAAGGAATGGCCTTGGAACCTATGGTTATGACGATGATGGGATCCCAACCTCCCGAACCGATATTGTAAAAAATGGAGTTTTCCAAGGTTATTTATCGAATCGGGAAACAGCCGCCGAGCTTGAGCTTGAGAGCTGCGGAGCAAATCGGGCGTCAAGCTGGGATAGAATTCCTATCGTTCGAATGACAAATGTTAACTTGTCCCCAGGAACCTGGAGTTTTGAAGATTTAATTGAAGATACAAAAGAGGGTTTGTACCTGATCACCAACAAATCTTGGTCGATTGATGACAAAAGATTGAACTTTCAATTCGGAACGGAATTGGCTTACGAAATTAAGAACGGGAAATTGGGACGAATGTTTAAAAATGCGACATATACCGGAATTACCCCGGAATTTTGGAGAAATTGCGATGCTATTTGCAACCAGAGCCACTGGGGCCTATGGGGAACTCCAAATTGCGGGAAAGGGCAACCCATGCAGGAAGCTCATGTAGGCCATGGGTGCTCTCCGGCAAGGTTCCGAAACGTTCGCGTGGGGGTGGCATAATATGTTTGGAAAAGAACGTTGTGAAGCAATCCTAAAAGATGTACTTTTGCGTTTGAAAGCCGCCGATGAAGCGCAGGTAACCGTGTTTAGCAGCGAGGCTGGTTTAACCCGCTTTGCCTGTAATTACATTCATCAAAACACTTTTGAACGGGACGGAAAGGTCATGGTTAGGGTGGTCTTGGGGAAGAGAATTGGCCACGCTTCCACGAATCGCGTTGATGAAGAAGGGTTGAATCGCTTGGTCGAACGCGCCTTTCAAATCGCCAAGTTGTCTGAAGAAGATCCTGATTTTGGGGGCCTTCCCGAACCTCAAAGCGTTTCACTTATTGATTCGTTCCGCTTATCAACGGAACGCTATACTCCTGAGAAAAAAGCCCTTGCGATTGGCGAATTAATTAAAAAAGCCAAATCCAAAGGCTTCGTGGCTTCAGGGGCGTTTGAAACCGGATTGCGCGAAATAGGAATCGCCAACTCCAAAGGGGTTTTTCTATACCATCCTGTTACCGTTGCGGATTTTAGCACGGTAGTAATGTCGGATGATAGTTCGGGGTTTGCTAATCGTAGTTCAATAGATGTTCACGATCTTGATGTTCCTTCTCTTGCACAAAGAGCGATCGAAAAAACCGAGCTCAGCCGTCATCCAATCGAAGTTTCTCCCGGTGATTATCCCGTCGTATTGGAAGAAAACGCGGTTGAAACGCTTGTGAGCTTCCTAGGTTTCATAGGCTTCAATGGAATGGCTGTTCGGGAGGGAAGAAGTTTCCTTGTCGAAAACCAAGGTTCCCAAGTCGCGAATCCATCAATTAACATTTGGGACAACGGGTCCGACAGGCGCGGCCTTGTTCGTCCGTTTGATTTCGAGGGAGTTCCAAAACAGCGAGTTGAACTTATTTCAAAAGGCGTTGCGGTAGGTGCCGTTTGGGATTCCTATAACTCACGTCTTGCAAAGGTTAAAAATACCGGTCATGCCCTCCCCTCGACGAGTAGCTATGGGCCGGTGCCTTTAAATATGTTTATGGGGGCGGGTGATTGTCCAAAGTCTGACTTGGCGAAAGGAATAAAAAGGGGAATTTGGGTGACACGGTTCCATTATACAAACCTCCTTCATCAAAAAAAGACCCTTATTACCGGCATGACTCGTGATGGAACTTTCCTGATCGAAAATGGAGTAATTACTCGCGGGGTGAAAAACTTTCGGTTTACCAATTCTATCTTGTCCGCGCTTAACAATGTTGAAGCTTTATCCACGGAAGCAACTTCTTTTATTGATTCTTGGGGAAGCATTTGCGTTCCGGCCGCAAGACTAAGCTCATTTACCTTTAGCGGAAAGACGGATTTTTAAGAGAATAAAGATTCGCGGGGGGAACAAAACCCTCGCGAATCTTTTGTTTATTTTTTATTCCAAATCCCCGATTTTGATTACCACTTTCCCAAAGTGGGACCCGCTTTTCAAATAACGATATGCTTCCTTCGTTTCGGAAAAACGAAAAACACGGTCAACCGCCGGGCGAATTTTATTGATTTCAATCGCTTTATTCATTTCCTTAAACATTGTTCTTGAGCCCACATGTATTCCCTGTATTCTTACGCATTTCATGACGGTTTGCATTGGGTTTACCTCTCCAAAAGCTCCGCTCAAAACCCCGATCAAGGAAATGTGTCCGCCCATCCGAACGGCTTTTAAAGATTTTCCTAATGTCCCCGCGCCTCCTACTTCTATAACTTGGTCCACTCCTTTTTTTTGAGTTAACTCCCAAACCCGGTTCTCCCAGTTGGGTTGCGATTTGTAATTTATTACTTCATTCGCTCCCATAACTTTTAAATGTTCCATCTTGTTTTGGCTTCCGGTCGTTGAAATAACCTTTGCTCCGGAGGCTTTCGCAAACTGAAGCGCAAATATCGAAACCCCGCCCGTTCCGAGGGTAAGGACCGTTTGTCCGCAAGTTAGGCGCCCGCTTTTCAAGGCGTGCCAAGCTGTCAACGCGGCACAAGGAAGGGTTGAAGCCTCCTCAAAACTAAGATCCTTGGGAAACTCAATTAGCCCTTCCTCACGAAAAATTACGTATTCCGATAACACCCCGTCAATAGCCCCTCCCAATGCAGTTTTTGGGGCATTTTCAGAGATATCCCCCGAGTCCCAATCTTGGAAAAATGTTCCTACCACCCGGTCCCCAAGCTTCCAGCGCGATACTCCCGGCCCAAGCTCGCAAACTTCGCCGGCTCCATCAGAGATTGGAACCAAGGGCAAGGAAACCTCGTGAGTATAGTTCCCTTCTACGACCAAAAGATCGCGATAATTCAAGGACGCTGCTCTCATCTGGACGAGAACTTGACCGTGCCTTGGCCTTGGGACGCCGCGCTCTGAAAGCTTTAAACGATCAATACCAAACTCGCTTTCAATACTGAAGTAACGCATGAAAATGCTCCTCTCAAATTATTTTCTTTCTCCCCACAGTGGGTTACTTTTAAAAATATCCGATTTAAACTTTTTTTCAAGAATTCTAAGGTTAATTTTCGGACAACTAGCTTGCACGGGTTGAAACCTGAAGCTTCCCAAAATTTTTCAGGAATGCGTGCAAGAGTTTCATAGTCCGCTTGAAAGAAAAATCAATTCTTCCAATTTAATTTCTTCTCCGCGAATTTTTGGGGTTAGTTTAAGACTTTCAAACCTTTCCTGCCAAGAGGGAACAACATTTGGAAAGGACTTTTTTAGCAACGGAATGGCCATTTTCCTTCGATTTCCAAACATAATCGAAGCCAGGGATCTGGCTGCTTCCCGTATTTTTCGTTCAGATTTTGAAAGTTGAAGGGGAACAAGTTCAATTAAGGAGCTATAGACCAAAGGGGATGGGAAAAAACTATCCGGAGAGAATTCGGGGCCATAAACTATCTTTGCGAACAATTGTACGGAGGCGGAAAAAAAACCGTAATCTTTGCTCCCTGGTAATGCAAATGCCTTTCTGGCAACTTCCTTTTGGAGTACAAAAATCATTTTAGCTGGTGAAGGGTCTAACCTTAGAAATTTTTGTACAATTGCGGAACCGCAGTAATACGGAAGGTTTCCGCAAACCAACAACCTCTTGTTTTCGGGAAATAGAGATTGTAGATCAATTTTCAAAACATCTCCCCAAAGGGACACGACATTTGGGTGCTCCTCTGAAATAGCTTCTAAGAAAGGTTTAAACCTTGTATCAATTTCAAACACAAACAATTCTTTGGAAATAGGGGCAAGAACTTTGGTTAAGTTCCCTAACCCAGGGCCAATTTCCCAAACCTGGTCGTCCGAGGAAACTCCAAGTCGTTTTACAACCTCTGAAAGGAGATTACTGTTCTGGCAAAAATGTTGTCCTAGCGATTTCTTAGGGTAAATTGATAGGGTTTTTCCCGCGCGCCTGATTTTCATTTTCAAGTTTTATTCAAGTGGACTTCGCACTTTTTTCAAAGAAGGTTTTGCGGTTTTCGCGGAAAGACATTAGTGGAGCTGACCGAAATGCACTGCAAGCGAATCCCAAGGCTTGCCATAGCCATCCAGGAAGGATGGCTACCCCGCAGATCGCCATGGATGGCGATTCGAAGGGGTACCCCGAAGGGTTTTGGCAAAAGCTTGGAGGTGAGCTGGAAGTTATCATTTCGAGTTAGCGTAACGAAGTCTTGGAGCGAATTCCGCAAAACCCAACCCAAAAAGTGCGAAACTTAACTTCAATATAGATTGATTAACTTGCAAAATATTCGAAAGCCCGCTTTTTTCAAAACAATTTTCAATTACCTTGATTGTAACTATATTATTCAAGAATATTCGCCGCAAAAGTTTATGTCCGAGGTGTCACCACCCCCTCACCCCTCTACCCCTCCCAAACCTCCGTTTTTTCCATCGTCACGTATTCGATTCTGTATGGTTCAACCTTTACGATCGCGTAATTGGGGTCTTCATTCCCCTTAAAATAGTTTTTTAAATCGTCCGTCCACTTTTCTTTTTTCAGTTTTGCATCGGTTGAAACTTTTGCCTTACCTTGGATTTGAAGATAGTTTCCCATTTCATCCATGCTGTCCACCCCTAAGGTGAGGTGAACCTCCGGATTTTTCTTTATGTGTTTAACCTTTCTGGAATCTAAATGAGTCGCGAAACAAAGATCCATTGCATTTCCGTCCGATTTAGTC
>JACPTH010000548.1:0-1845 GCA_016192885.1 bacterium
TTAGTTTCAAAAAAGGAATGGGAAGGCGAAAGTAACGCCTCTTGGACCGAAAACATTTCCGAATGGATTCCCACATCTCTTTTAGATTCGGGCGGGCAAAGAGTTGACCCCTATTCAGAAAAAGGGTGGAATATCATCGATCACGGCTTAGACAGCCTTCCATTCAAAAACCAAGAGGATCGTAAAGCCTGGCTTCAGGAGGTAAATGAGAAATACCAGCCGACCCCTCGCTGGACGTCTTTTGGAGTTAGATGGCGACAACCGGCTCTTAAATGTCTGAGTTTTGCGGCGGCCACATGCGCTGATTGGTGGACTATCGAATATGGACGCAAACTTGGTTCTTACGTAAACGTTGTAAATGGTTTTAAAGAATATGGCCACAATCCTAGAGCGATTGAGAGCATCTTCTATGTCCGGCAACGCCTAAACCCAATAAAGTACTTTACCGCGCCATTTTACCCCGACCCGGTCACGCATGAGCAGATACCGTTCAGTCTTCCCGGTTATGCGGAAGCTTTAACTAAGCCAATGAGGGGAACTCTACCAGACCCCAAATTGCCCTCCGGCTTTTTGTACGAATATCCTGAGCAAGGGTTTTCCATGGATAGCGATTATGTGACCTTGTTTCAATTTCAGCGCGGTCGCGATTCGGTAATGAAGCAAGCTTTAAAAAGGCATGGGATAGTTTACGCGCAAATTAACTCCGGAATCCCCGTCGTAGGGTTCCTGACCGGAATTCACGCGGTGGCGGTCGTAGGTTTCAAGGAGACGGCTTCCGGAACGCTTTACCTTTATCGTGAAAGTTTTGGAAATTTCAGTTCGAAGTACTCTGAAGATTTTTTGGGGGGTCCAAAGTATCGCGCTCATTTTATCAAGGCTTTTAACCAGGCACACGCTTTTCCCCACGCTTTGATCTGCACCCTTGTTTCCAGAACCGCTGGCGAAGCGGTGATTAAAGTCACCAATGGCGGCGGACAAAGCATAGATGTCGATATTCCCGGAGCCACCGCCAAACTTTTGACTTCGAAAGTCTCTTGTCCATTGCGGAGAGGGGAGAAAAAAGGCGAAATCATTTTAAATCTTCCCTTTAATTTGAGGGCTTCGGAGGCGGTAAAACTTTCGCTTCCCCGAAATTATTACTACCGGGCAAGTGGCTCTCCGGCAATTGCGGTAGTATCCCTGACTCATAAGGCTCCGCATTTTGACCCTTATGATTTGGCGATAAAGTCAATCGTTTCGGATGCGCTAGATCGCCTTGAAGTGTTCATGGCAACCCTTGAGGTTAGGAAATCTTCTTATGCTTTTTATTCCTTTTTAGCCAGATACAAAGTTTCAAAGCAGCTTAGCAAAGTTTTAAAACACCGAATCGCCCTTGATAGAGAGTGGAACCAATTCGCTTCCAATCCAACTTCTGGGGCCAGAGCAAAATTGATTAAAATGATGTATTCCGGGTTTGGCCAATATGAGACGGACCTATTAAACTATGAAAAAGAGCTGACAATGCGACTTTCCAAAGAGAAAGACGCGACCCGTCGCGAACTTTTTCGCGTTGAGCTTTTGGAAGTCAAGCAGTTTATATTAACCTTAAAGCAAATTGAAGTTCGACTTGAAACGATAATTTCAGTAATTCCGCGCGAAAACCTTGACGAATTAGCTCAACCGAGGTTGGAGCATCAGACCCTTGCCCCATCTGAAAGCGTTACCGATTCCCAAGAAGACCCGAAAAAAGACGATTCGGGGGAAGTCCTCCAAAATATTCAATCTAATTCGGAAAATCTCGGAAATTTAAAACCTACCTCCCGCACCCCTGCCGCTCTTGAAAGATATAAGGCTGCCTACAAGCAA
>JACPTH010000548.1:1853-4483 GCA_016192885.1 bacterium
AGCGACGTCGCTAAAGTACAGGAAGCGCTTTTGAAGTATCGTGAAGCTTACGATAATTATCGCTCGTCCTTTGGAAATCCATAAATGTTTTTTCCGGGGAGAGCGTATTTTGTAAAAAAATGGCGGAATTTATCCGATTTATAACGCATGAACCAACAAAATGAAGTCCAAGCCCGAATTGTTAGGCAGTTGGGATGCGCATTAAAAGATTCCAATTCAAATATTAGATTTCTTGCCCTTGAGGGGCTCCAGTTTTTCCCGGGTTCCAAAGAATGCGAGTTGATTGCTCCCTTGCTGCAAGACAGCGATAGATTCGTAAAATGGAAAGCGATTCAGGTTGCGGGGGGGTTAAAACTTGATTCAGCCCGCCCCTCGCTGGTTTTAAATCTTGAGAATCCGGATCTTAACACCAGAGCTTTTTCCGCGCTTGCAATAGGGGTAATAGGAAACCCAAACGATCTAAAACACTTATCGGTAAGCTTTGAGCGGGAAATCTCGCCTCGCGTAAGACAGGCAATTGTTAGGACCCTTCCCCACTTTTCTCAAACGCCTCCATGGGATCTCCTAGCTCGCGCAAGCCGGGATGGAGATGTCGGAGTGCGTATTGATGCCGCAAAGGTGATTGGATGCTTCGCGCCAAACAGCGCAGCATGTGATATTTTAGTAAATTTGCTTGAAAAAGAAAATAATGGGAACGTTTTTGCCACTGCAATCTTGGGGTTGGGTGAATTTAAACAACCTATTCTCATCGGATACCTTCAACACAGTCTGCTTCATAGTGAAAGCAGAATTCGGGCAAATGCGATCGAAGCCCTTGGAAAATTTGAATTTCATCAGGTTAGAGAAATTGTTTTCCCTTTTCTTAAAGATCCTTCAAATAGAGTACAAGCAAATGTTATTAGCATTTTCTTCCAAGCTGGGCATGGAAACGAGGTTCCCAAACATTTGCGGAAACTCTTGGATTCCGGAAATAGATGGGAGAGGGCAAGCGGTTCCTGGATTGCGGGGAAATTCAGGCTTTTTGAAACCGTTGAACGCCTGATCGAACTATTGCACGACGATGAAGCGGTCGTTACCGATCGAGCAGCTTGGGCGCTTGGAGAGATAAAGTCACCGAAAACCTTTGGCGCGCTGGTTAATTCCTATTTCAAGGCAAGTCCTTGGGCGCTCTCGAACATAATAAAAGCGATAAGCTGCACGGCTACTATTTCTGATATCCCCGTCCTGCTATCCTTGTTTAAACAAGAGCAAGATCCCGCATTAAAAGCCAAATTTATTAACATTTTTTCGTCTTTAAAAGCCGCACAAGTTAAAGGGGAAATCAATTCGCTAAAAAATGATCCGGATCACAGAATTAGATTTAGCAGCTTTAGGTATTTAGGGACGGTCAACCCTCTCGAGAATATGGACGCTCTTTTTTCAGGGTTATCCGATAGTAACCAGCGAGTGCGCGCCATTTGCGCAAGCCTAATGCTGGAGGGGGGGGATTTTCGGGCTTTAAAAGCGCTCTCCAACCTTTTGACCGATCAGGAAAAAATGGAAAAAGTTCAACTCATTAACACTTTAAGAGACTTCGCCGAAATTAGCCGATTTTCAAGTTTTCTTTTTTCAGCCAAAAAAGGAACCCTTTAAAATCTGAATGACAAGGGGAAAAAAATTTCCTTCGAAAATAGGCTTGGATCTTTGGTTATTAGGTTTTTTGTACGCCGGATAATTACTACTCCGACAAATAGCCGTAAATGTAACCTGCAACCCCAACAACGCTGATTAGCATTGCCCACCAAACAAATTTAAAAATAGACATAGGGCTCCTCGTTTTCATAGAAATTGGATCGATTTTAGGATAGCACAAGTGGTTTTTGGCGTCAACTTTTGGAGAAACCCAAAAATAGCGAATAAACAGCTGACTTAAAAGAGTTTTTGAAAATTGACATTTATCGCTGGGGCTTGGTATATTTGAGGAAGTTTTTAGCAAGGCAGGAAATAGAGAAAGTTTAAGCGCGTTTTTTTCAAATTTTTGAGGAGGATTGAGAGATGTTTCGTCGTTTTGTCATAATGGTTGGAGTTCTATTTCTAGTTTGTTCCCATGGTTGGGCTTTTTCAGAAATTCAGAATGAGTCATCATTCCTTGAAATTCAATCGCAGGTTTTTAATCTCGTCAATCAAAATTGGGTGACAAACGACATTTTCGTGGAAATGCTAAATGAACCATCGCTTGAAAATCAAGAGAAATTTTTTCAAGCCGCCGAAAAATTTTGCCGCCAAAGTTCCATGCTTGGCGACTTTCTGGTTTCCGCCATTCAAAACCAAGATTTAAGAAAAGTTGAAATTGTTAGCGAAATTTATAAGTCATTTGATCCTATTGCAAGACAGGCTTTTTATCCTGCGCTTCGCAAACTTGAGTTTGAAGCATTGCAGCTTTCAGAGGGGAGCCAAGATTCAAACTCCGCGAAATTCACCCGCTCGCGTTTTAGAGAATATTTTCCGGGTTACGGGAGCACGGAACCCGGCTATAAGTACAAAAAAGGGAAAGAAATTTCCCGCGAAATTATTGGCGTAACATGGGAAAACGGCAAGCGTTCAATTGTTCCTGGCCCTGTTGAAATCACCATCGACGTTAATTTATTAGA
>JACPTH010000093.1 GCA_016192885.1 bacterium
CCCTTTTTTAAATATTAAACTTGGTTAGAATTTAACATAAAAGCGATCCAAGCGAATTTTTCAATGAAAGTTTCAATTATCGTTCCTGCCTACAATGAAGAGTTAATCCTTCCTAAATCTCTGCAATCAATAATTGGCGCAAAAGAAGCCTTTCAACAAAGAGCCTGGGAGACTGAATTAATAGTGGTTGACAACAATTCGACCGACAAAACTCCTTTAATTGCAAAAAAATTTGGCGCTAAAGTCGAATTTGAGCCGATTAACCAAATTGGGAGGGCGAGAAACAAAGGCGCTAAGGCCGCTACCGGGAATTGGCTCCTTTTTGTCGATGCAGATTCTTTTCCATCACGCGGGCTTTTTTCAAAAGTCGCGACGGAAATTGAACGAGGAGATTGCATCGGAGGAGGTGCCAGCATGCGGTTATGTAATAAAAAAGGGTATGGGCTTCTCGCGGTAAGAATTTGGAATTCGATCGGTTATTTTTTCAATTGGGCCGCGGGATCGTTCATTTTTTGCGAAACAGCTGCATTCAACGCAATAAATGGGTTCAATTTGAATCTTTTTATTGCGGAGGAAATTGAATTTTGCCAAAAACTCAAGGCGTATGGAAAATCGGAAAAAAAATTTGTAAAAATTATCAGGTCTCCCGCGCTTTCTACATCCGATAGAAAGTTTCGCCTGTACTCATTTCGGGAAAACGCGCAAATGATCTTTAGACTTGCTTTTTCGCCGATGAAGCTTTTGAGAAGTCGGAATCTATGTTTTTATTGGTATGACGGGAGAAGGTAAAACGAATTCTTTTAAAACAAACCCGGAATATTCATTCCACCGGTGATTTTTCCCATTTCTTCTTGTACCATTTCTTGCGATTTCTTTAATCCGGCGTTAACGGCAGAAAGAACAAGGTCTTGGAGCGTTTCGACATCTTCCGGGTCCACGGCTTCTTTTCCTATAGTGATTTTCAACAAATCTTGGGCCCCATTGAAAACAACCGTTACCATCCCGCCTCCTACCGATGCTTCGACGGTTCTGGCTTTTAGGTCTTCTTGTGTTTTTGCCATCTTTTCCTGCATCTTTTGAGCTTGCTTCATAATGTTTTGCATATTTGCGCCCTTAAACATTTTTTCCTCCTTAAATATTGAAACTAAACCGCCCAATTGACAAAGAATACCATAGTTGCCAATTTGGCGCCAGATTTCGGAATTCTCTCCATGGAAAATTGAAATAATCGATTTTTGACCCTAATTTAGCGTTTTTTAATGTTGGACAAAAATCCTTTGGTTGATTGGCGTTTTGTGTTATGATTTTGTAAAATTGAGCGTTTTCCTGGAAGGAATTTTTGCTTTTTTTGTAAAGAAAAATTTACACGGAACCGCGAATTCAAATCGTCTGATGGCATTTTACGCGGGGGATTTTTTGGTATAAAGGTTGCTTAAAACAAGTGCAAAGTATGTCTTTTAGCCTTAATCGTGGCGTAACGTTAATCGAGATTCTTGCGGCGATGCTTATTTTGGCTTTCGCGTTTATTCCGATTATCGGCGTAATCGGTACCGGATCGACCGACACGGATGTTACAAATTCTTATATTTTCGCCCAAACCGCCGCGCGGAATATTCTAAATACCGCGATTGACAGCGTCCCCTTTCCGTGTTTTCAAGTCAATACGAGCGATATCTCCGATCTTGACACACCTGCCACCCATGCCGAATCAGATGTAGCGAAACTGAACCCTGTTCCTGGGTATGACTTGACCGCTTTTTTGACGCTTCTTGGAAACGCAGGCGGAGACTCCAACGGCCACGGACTTCTTCGCGACGAACGGGGGACCTCATATTATACAAAGTTGTTTGTTTTTCCCGTTTCCGATCCAGGTGCGGGAATAACAACTAGTACCGAACTTGTTTTTATGCATTTAAAAAGACCCCTTTATGAAAACCAGACCTCGTGGTACACCTTCACCCCTCCTGAAGTAAATGTCAAAGTTGCCCTCAATCGCCCCTACGACTATAATATTCCGGGAGATATAGCAACTATATCCCTTGATTCCCGAAGTTTAGGAGTCCCGCAGGGAACAGACAATTATTGTATAATGAAGAAGCTTTTAATACGCATTCGCTGGGTAATGGCTAAAGGCGGAGAGCGCCACTTGGAAATTTATTCGGCAAAAGCGAATCTTTCTCGCCAAGACTAAACCATGATTTTAAAAAGAACCAAGCAACGCGGAATGGCAATTGCAATTGTCCTTATCTTTGCTCTTTCCATGTCGATTTTAGGTATGTTCATTTTGCGAAATACCCAGCAACATTATAGAGAGAATTTAAAAACTGCAAATCAACTTCAGGCCTATTTTGTCGCAAAGGCTGGTTTAGAGCACGCCTTGCTTAAAATTAAATATT
The DNA here is from genome assembly GCA_016192885.1 of bacterium. Classification (GTDB taxonomy): domain Bacteria; phylum Muiribacteriota; class Ozemobacteria; order Ozemobacterales; family Ozemobacteraceae; genus JACPTH01. Next base: position 2,397 of record JACPTH010000093.1, read on the forward strand.
TGCCAAGAGAATTGTACGATGCAGCATGTCTTTCTCAAGGTCGAAACCCCCTTTACGATTTTTCAAAAGGATTAGGCGGAATAACCGACTATAACCCCGGCCCAATTTTTCTTTTCAAATCCGGTGAAGCGACCCCAATTCCGGGTTCATTTTTTACCCCAAATATTGATTCGATTTCGGCCAATATCCCCCCGGGGATGTGGTTATCCGCTTATAAGGCTGATGTCTCCTCAGGAAAAACCATTGACAGTGTTTTAATTAATGGAGTGATGAGCATGGCGCCGCTGCCGAACGAGGTAGCAGTACATATTCTTTCTCCACCGTTTGGCGGCCAGTATGAACTTTCCGAACTTAAAGTTCTTGCCAACAGGGTTGACCCGGGAACGACAGTTTCCAATCAGGCGATAATTGAACTAACGGTTACCGGGATCATTAATAACTCCGGAGTTCCGGCCGGAAACGTTCATTATGAAAACTGGACCGAAACATTAAAACGGACCGTGAAGGTATCTCGTGAAAATTAGGGGTTACTATACGAGTTTCATAAAGCGGAGAGATTTAGGGTTTACTCTCATTGAAGTTATGATTGCGTTTGGCGTTTTGTCCTTGTTCAGCATGGGGGTTTTCGCACTCTACCGAAGCGGTCAAAATGCAAGCAGTCAAACGTTTTGGCTTCAAAAGGAAATGGCTGAGTTGCGAAATACTACTAGGCACATCGCCGCTGCAGCGCAAAAGTCGTCTTATCCATCAACAATTTGTTTCCCGGGGGAAATTATTGACAATGAAGACGACCAATTTAAATTTCATTACTCAAGCCGCGGAACCCTAACCTCTGCCCTATCCGCATCCGTTTCCGGAAAATCCTCTCCAGGAACTCATTTCCTTCGATTCGCGGAATCGCTTCCCGAGAAACAGGGTTTTCAAACGGACGATAGGCAGGCGATTCTAACATTTCATATTTATTCTCTCACTAAAGACTCTCGAGTGCTTTATCACAAGTACCGACAGACCATTCCCACCACTTCAACACCCAATTACATTAAAGGTGTTTCGATTCCAACAGTTCCATCCGGAACGATGGTGGAATCATTAGAACTCGCCGGAGATATTGAGTCCGTTACGATTACCGCCCAACAACCCGCAGATTCAGGGCTTCCCAAAATTTCGATTGAATTTAACGCCCTTTACCCGCGAGGGCAAACCCGGCGAACCGAACGTGTAATGGCGATTCCGAATGTCCCAGGTTTTCCTCACCCAAATGGAGGAGACTGGTGAAATATTTTCAAATTCAAATTTTTTTGATTGAGTGAGGTAAAAATGAAGAGACATTTGTATTTTCTGTTTACGGTTATTTTCATTTTTTTAGTTTACCCTGGAATTTTAACCGCCGCATCGGACTCTCAGTTGTTCGGTTATGTCAACGTCGCCCAAGCGGTAATTTTTCACCCGCTTATGGCAAAATTTGACATGAAAGAGGGAAGATTCGACCCCTCGGCACTAGGTTCGGATGCTCCCAAAAACAGAGATAAAGCTAAATTGGCTTTGGAAACTAAGCGGAAAGAGCTGTTAGCCAAGAAAGATAACTTTGATAAAGTTTTAAGCGAAATTGATAAATCTTTTGAAGAAAAACTTAAAGAACTGGTTCCGCTCCAGGAAAAAGTAAATGCGACGAAAGGGCCCGCCCACATAAGGGCGCTTGATGAGTATAATAAGAGGAAAGGCGCCATCGAAAGGGAATTTTGGAAAAAACGGGAAGATGCCAAAAATCAAGTAAATGAAGCCGGGGAGGCTTTGAAGCTAACTTTGAATGAGAATGCCACGCTCCATTTGTCTTCTCCCGAAGAAACCGAAAGAATTTTTAAGATTATGCTGGATGATGTGTATTTTGCAATTGACGCTGTTACGAAACATTACAATTTGGCCTTTGTTTTTAACAGCTCCTTTTCCGTTGAGCGGACTCCAGTTAACCCGGGGTTTACCCCGGAAAACCCGATTGGAGGCTTTTTGGCCGGGCCAATTGATGCAAAGGTGTCCGACCCCCTGTTTAGCCATGCGCCCGATGGGAAAGCCCCGCTTTATATGTCGTTAAAATATTGGAGCGCCTGCCAGCGATGGGCGTTCCGAAACTGCGTAGAACCTCGATTAGATCGCATGGTTTTAAAGGGCGGGGTTAACATGACTTCCGCGGTGGTAGATTGGATTTATCAAAAATACAAAATTGACCAAGCGCATAGAGATATTATTCAAAAGTTTTTTCAAGCTGAAGCCAAGGGAATGTGAAAAATAGGGAGCAGGGAATAGGGAATAGGGAAAGAAAAACGGAAAAGAGTTTGGATTACTGCTGTAGTTTCGATGATTTAGACTTTTTTAAAAGGGAGGCCGGTTTATGAAACGGTTAATGAGCGCCATGTTATTTGGGTTGTTCTTTTTAACATTCTTCGGTCACTCAGTTGTAATGGGGGTTCCTCCCACTCCAACGAACGGCGTAGCCTATGTTTTGTTACCGAAAGACACGGCGCTTCAGACCCCGGGAGTTTATAGGCTAAATTCGTTTTCCGCACGCACCCTATGGCCCTCTTACTCTAGGCGTTAGGATCTTTGATTTAAATTTTCCCGGAGCTACAATAGTTAGTGGTTTGGCGGTTAACCAGCAGAATATTCTGTATCTTTTCGTAGGACCGACTCCGACCGGGGCCTACTCCGATGTTACCCAAGTGGGGTGGGTTCCCCCGGGTACCTTCGAAGCTGATTCTCCGGCGTTTGTTAAGGTAATTGGGCAACCTTTTCAAGCCGCCCAGGTTTCCGCCGATGTGACATCAACCATGGGAAATTTAGAATATCCTTTTGGAACCACCAACTATGATAATGATTTCTGGGACTATGGGCCTTGGCCGCACGCCTATTATGGCGCCTGGAACTGGAGCCACTGGAAAGATGGGGCAGGGGTGGGTTATCCCAGCGGGCCTTTTACCGATGAGTC
>JACPTH010000508.1 GCA_016192885.1 bacterium
CGCTTTTTTGGGCCTTGGAATGAATTACGCGGCATACGAAGCGGAACTTTACCGGGCGGGAATAAATGCCGTAGCCAAGGGGCAAATGGAGGCTGCTCTTTCTTTGGGAATGACCGAGACTTTGGCGTTGCGAAGAATTATTCTTCCCCAGGCATTTCGAATTGCGTTGCCGGGAATCACAAATGATTTTATCGCTCTTTTTAAAGATTCCTCACTTGTTTCGATGATAGCGATGGTAGAATTAACCAAAACCTATAACATCCTTGCCGCGACAACTTTGAGGTTTTTTGAACTTGGGCTTATCGTGGGTTTTCTTTACTTCGCAATGAGCTATCCACTCTCGCTGTTTGCACGGCATTTGGAGGGGAAGATGAATGGAGGTAATAGGTGATCAATATCACGGGGCTTCAAAAATCATTTGGAGACCATCTGCTTTTTAAAGACTTGAATTTGGAAGTGAAAAAAGGGGAAGTTGTCGGTTTTATCGGGCCCTCCGGAAGCGGAAAAAGCACTCTTCTTCGATGTTTAAACGGCCTTGAGTCATTCCAGAAAGGTGAAATTGTCATAGACGGAATTGAGGTTCATGCGATCAATCATAAGAGTCCGGGTAGGAAAGACATCGAAACAATTCAAAAGGTGAGACAAAAGGTTGGAATGGTCTTTCAACAGTTTAATCTTTTCCCGCATTTGACCGTTTTGGAAAACATTATTGAAGCGCCAATTGGGGTACTCAGGGAAGATAGAAAAAAAGCGATCGATCGCGCAAGACTACTACTTGCGCGGATTAACTTAGAGAACAAGATTCAAAGCTATCCCTCCGAATTGTCCGGGGGCCAGCAGCAAAGAGTTGCAATAGTTCGCGCGTTGGCAATGAAACCGGAAGCAATGCTTTTTGATGAACCGACATCCGCCTTGGACCCTGAAATGGTAGGGGAAGTTCTCCATGTGATCAAAGATCTGGTCAATGATGGTATGACAACCTTGATATCGACTCATGAAATGGATTTTGCGAAAGAAGTGGCTGATAGAATAATCGTCCTAGACCAGGGCGAGATAATTGAAATCGGGCATCCGGAAGAGATTTTTTCGAACCCAAAAATTGAGAGAACCGCCGTTTTTTTAACGCGCGTTCTACCCAACCGAAGTCCGTCAAAGAACAAATCACTTCAATGATTTTGGGTTTCTACTCAATAAAGGGGGGCACGCGCCCCCCTTCGCCTCGTGAAATAAATTCCCGAGGCTCATTCCCCGCGGTCGGGGGCGGCGCACCCTCCAAAAGCACATCAAATTGGCATCGAAGACTTTCGTTTTACCCCGGATTATTGAGAAAATACGATTTTGGCCTTTCGCGCTTTTTTGGTTTTCCTGATTGGCATCGCTGAAAACTTTCTATGATCCAAGCTTACATTGGTGATGGAAAAGGAAAGACTACCGCCGCATTAGGCCTTGTAATAAGGGCTTTGGGAGCTGGTCTTCGCGGAAAGATCATCTATTTTGATAAAGGGGGCTCATCTTCGCCGTACCATGAGAGGCAAATTCTTGAGAAATTGAAGGTTCCATTTGAGATCACTGGTTTAGATCGGATGTCCGAAAATGGAAAATTCAGATTTGGAGTTTCTGAAGGCGACAAAATTGAGGCTCTACGAGGGGTATCTTTGGCTCGAACATCGATTCAAAGCGGGAATTACGATTTGTTAGTCCTTGATGAAATTCTTTCCGCCATTACCTTCGGATTACTTTCATCCGTTGTTTTAGATGAGCTTTTTTCCCTTGTTAATGACGGTTTGGAACTTGTACTCACCGGAAGGTTCCAAAGCGATAAACTTCCCGACAAGGTTCATTTGATTTCAAGAATTGAAAAAGTTCGTCATTACTTTGACCAGGGGCTTTCCGCTCGTCCCGGAATTGAATTCTAGAAATTCTTAATCTCTTCGCCTGGGAGTTCTTTCTACTGGATGGTTCTCAAATTCGGAGTCGCCTTGAAATTCACGTTGTTGGGCGTACCCGCCGAACGGCCGCGGCCTGACTTTTCGGGGAAGAGTTGTAATCATTAGTATCGCCGATTTATACACTACTTCGATTTTGTCCTTAAAAACCAGGGTGATTGAGAATTGGTCGTATCCCTTTACTTTTCCGTGTAAACTGGCCCCTGTATCGAGGAGTACCTCTACAGGCAGATGTCGTTTTCGAATACCGGACAAAAACTGATTTTGAATTTTAGAATTGTATTCGGACATTCTTGTTTCCTTTCAAACAGTTCAATTGATTCATGAGAAAATCGAGTATCCTTCTTCTAACGTAAAACATCTACTTCATCGTCGCAATAGCTTTAGCCTTACTTTGCAAATCTTGAAGTAGTTTATCAATTTTTTCAGCCTCTTGAGCGGAATCTTCCGCAAGTTTTTTCATTTCAGAAGCCACCACCGAAAAAGCCCTCCCCGTTTCACCTACGCGGGCCGCCTCAATGGATGCATTTAGCGAAAGCAAGTTACTCTTTCTGGCGATTTTAGTTATGACTCGAACCA
>JACPTH010000509.1 GCA_016192885.1 bacterium
TTTAGGCGAAAATCTCCGGTTGCCCCCGGAAACAAACGAAGTATCTTCCCGTCCCGATCAAACAGGGCTCCGCCATCGTGTGAGCTCCGTACGATGGAGGCAATATCGGGGCAAAGCCAATCAACGATTAACCCCCAGGAAAGGAAAAGAACAAAAATTACCGAAACAATCGGAAGAAAAATTAACTTCCAATGTGCCCGAAAAAAAATGAAAATGCGGGTTATTTTTTTTGCTTCGCTATTACATCTTCAAGCTGCTTGATGGTAATTCCCTGCCCCATTCCGATGGGTTGGGAATCATGGAGAGGCCAAAGACCTTGAAGGGAGTTAACAACCTCTAGGTTTCCGTCACTCGCCTTCTTGAGGAAAACGATTATTCGAAAACCTTTTGGGGGAAATTCAACTTGGTCTTCAATGGAACCCATTTCCCCGAAGGATTTGACTTGTTGGGTCATGATTACTAAAGGTTCTTTCTTATCCCAATTCCCTTTTAACGCTTTTTCGAGGGATAGGACATTTTTAACCGTGGAAACTTGATTCTCGTCCTTCGCCATTTCCTGAATTTGCTCAACCTTGGCAAGAAAAATGAAATCAGATTTTTGTACAAGCTCTGGTAGCTTCATGGTTTCGATCATGGCACCGCTCCAATTTGCCGTCAGAAGAAAAATAAAAATCAGGGAAAGTATTCGCATAAATGGCTCCTTAAAATTCCTTTCCTTGCATTACGTATTTCTTAATGAATTCATAACGATCCGGGTGGGTTCTTCTCATTTGTGAACCTGCTTGCCAATATTGTCGAACGGATTCCGCCATGTCTTCAAGCGGTTGAGAGTTTCCATATTGGGATACGGAAGGCGGCCGCGCCCCCCCAAATTTTCCCTGGGGCCAAAACGTTCGTTCCCACTGATTTGTAACGTTCATGTGTTCCGCCTGCCAGGTGTGGGTCATTTCGTGGACCAAAGTTCCTTGGAAAGTTCCTTGTCGCGTAGAGCTATTTAATAAATGAACGGTCGGAATTCCCATACGAACATACCCAAGAACGCCCGGACTTCGATAAATTGCATCCCGCTGAATCGTTTTCGTGCTTGATCTAAAACTTTCCGGAAGAGTGGCTAAGACCTTATTTGCTTCTTCAAGTTGGCGTTGACTCCATTCGGCTCCGTCTCCATCGGATGCCGTAATCCCGAATTTTGCCTTCATTTCCCCCTTTAGCCCTGCAATTCCTGAAACGGGATAAGTTGCGGGCGGATAATTGGGAGGTTGAGTCGGGGGAATGTTAGGAGTGTAAGTAGCAGGCGGGGCAGGAGGTTTTGGGGGCGGTTGTTGGGGCGGCGGATATACCGGAGGAAATCGAATGATAATAATTTTCCCGCCTAATCCTCCTAGCCCAAACTTTGATAAAATTTGCTGGATGATGTTTCGAATAAGAGCTTCCAGTTTATCAGAGGTCATCCGATTTGGCGGGGGGTTCTTGGGTAATTGAGCGGGCTTGGAGTAGCCGGACTGCGCGCCTGATTGAGGACAGGACTGGTTTGAGAAAGAAGGTTCTACCCTTTGATCGTTGGCGGTTCCTTCATCGGCTTTATTGAGGGTATCAAAAAAACTTCCCGCATTAATTACCGGAAGATTGGTTGCAAAAACGAAGAAAAAAGCTAGGAATAAAAAGTGAAGAAGCTTCATTCGGGATGCCATGGGAATTACCTCCTTTATCCGCCGGAACACTTTACTTGCTTCTTAATTATACTACATCAAATGGAGGGAAGTTTCGTCGTATTATAAGAAAGTTTCTTCGTTTTCCAGGTAGAGGAGCAAGAAAACAGAACTTAAGTTGGTGTTCCTTACTGACTGCTGAATTTTGGATTCTGGATTCAACAACACGGACCGGTTGACAAATTTCCAAAAGATTTATTTGGTTCACCCGTTCATCTGCTTTATCAATCTTGTAGGGAACATTTTAGTCCGAATTCTTAACGGTTTTGCTTTTAAACCAGGTTTTTCTTTACCCGCAAGCGTTAAATCAAGGTCAATCCAAATTTGTTTGGTTCCTAAGGCGGGTCCCTTAAACTCCTCCGAATGGACACGCCAGTTTAAAGACTTAAGGTTCCCATTTATCAGAGTTTTGCTTTTTTTGCTTCCTTGCAGTCTTTTAACCGATTTCCCATCGATTAAGTAAATTACGGGTTCAACGTTTCCATCGGTATCGCAATAGACCGAAAAGGAAAGCGTATCCTGGGTCGATTGAAGAACTTTGGACCATTGTTCTTTTTGAGAGTTTTTTCCCAAGGCGGCGTTTATCAGATCGTTTCGAAGAGTCGCCAAGAACATTCCGGATTCCTGAAGAAGAATCCCCGATTCCTCTCCCTTGGCGAAACCCCGATAAAAATGAGATAGAAGCGCCGAAAGAATACCGATAATGGTTGAGGCAATTCCAATTACAACCAATACTTCAACGAGCGTGAAACCGGCGTTTTTTTCTTGTTTTTTTTGTTCAATTTTCATTTGCCAATAAACTTTTCAAAGTAACCGATCGAATTGCTTCTTTTCCTTCTTTCGGAACCCACCTAATTTTGACCTCAATCTTTTTAAACCTTGTTTTTCCGTTTCTTTTGAGCTCGGATATCTTAACTTCACGAATTAAGTTTTGGTTTTCGCTTATTCTATACTTCCAGGGAGTGGATGAATCGAAAGGTTCTCCATTTTTAATTTGTGCGTCTGTAAAGGTTCCAACGGGAAGGAATCTAAAGGGAGCGGACATTAACTGTTCAAGAAGCTCAATAGCCGCGGTGTGGGCAATAAATTCCTCCGAGGTTATTTGAATCCCTCTGGTTCCGGCGGAAAATATTGTAACCACCGGAATGCTGAGGGCGGTAAGAAGAGTCAGTGCGATTAATATCTCAACCAATGAGATTCCGCCATCAGTCTTTTCAAGGACTTTCATACCAAAATGTATCCTGGTCGGCGACGAAAGTTTTATAGAAATTTGAGTAATTTTCCTTGGTCGGGTCATTTGCTTCACGGTATCGAATGTATCCGCCCTGGGTTCGAGAGTCTGCTTGTATGCTTCCAACGGCAAGAGATCCCCAGAAATCTACAACGCTTCCGTAAACCACTTCCGCCCGCGGGGCAACAATGTTTACCTGATTCATGTTCGGGGTTTCAAAAAAAACCTTGTCGCCGTTAACAAGAACAACCGTCAACGCTTCCTTTGGGGAAAGTAATTCAACCCCCCGAAGAGTCAGGTTCCCTTGGTCTAAAATTATCATTCCTCCCCCCGAGACTTTTAACGGGTAAGGTTTGCCGCTAGGGGGAAGACTAAAATCAATTTTGTCCGGATTTTTTATCCTTGCGATAGAATTCAATTCTAAGGCATGACTTGATTCGTTGAAAGACTTTTTCCAGAAATCAGAAATTGAATCAAATTCTTGCTGGACACGGCTTTCAACAACCTCTTGCAACTTAGGGGGTTCAACGTTCCCTTTATACAATAAAACATCGCCCCGCTTCAACTCGATTTGGGAACCGGAATCCTCGGATAAAATTGTCGTTGGAGGGGGAAACTGTCTTAATGCAGGCTTTGAATAGATTTCCTGAATTGAATTATAAGAGTTTACGTAGGGGTATTCCAAAACACAGCTCATGAATTTTTTGTATTCGTCAAATTGCTGAAACAATAGCCCTAAAGGTAAAATTGGCCCGCCGACTCTTCGATTAAGGAATTCTTTAATTTGAAGCGAAAGGGAGAATGATTCGCGTTCCAAGGAGGGGAGAAAGTAAAAGGGACGAGGAGATTGGGAATTAAACATTTCTTTAGAATTCGGGTCTAGAGGAAGCACATCAACACAGGAAAACCGAGGGAACGCCGCTTGAACTTTTCCAAAAACTTTAGTTCTTGACTGAAAACCTTTCCTTGCGTCTCCAAAGAGATGAAGGATGGAAGATTTCGCGCCATAAGTGTTTTGCTCGTTTAACGAGAGTATTTTCGCTTCGTACATGGCATTTTGTTCCTTTCTGGCGCTTTTGTCATGAAAACCCTCCAAAAGGAATAGGTGTCCAAGTTGGAAAGGGACTTCCTTGGGATTTGAGTGGTTGTCCCAGGGAAGAGATAGCGGAGAAAGAAAGGCAAGAGGTAGCTTTTCCTGGGGAGATCGAAACTTTATTGCCTGAAAGGTATTTGGATTGCTAACGTCGTAAAAGTGAAAAATCTCTCCGAAAGCTCCCGGGCCGGAGGTGAGATTAAGGCGTATTTTTTTCCCTCCCAGCCATATCCAGCCCCGGCGTCGAAAAACGTTAGAATCCGACTCGTCGGAAATAACATCCGAAACCGATTTTCGCTCATGGGGAGATTCGGGCGTTGCGTGGTTCAAAATGATAAATGGGCGCGGGCCATCGGTAAGATTTCCGTCATAATCGTTTCTTATAATGTTGAAATGCCCTTCGTTTCCCTTTGATGCATCCTTAACTTGTAGGGTAAACTTCGAAACAACAGGAGGAAGAACGTTCCCGACCCAAATTCTCCTGCGGACCGAAATGGTTCGGCGCATTCCGCGATATTCCCCGGTTGACTCAACCGACAGCCAACCTTGCTTCGCCACGGGATCAACCCACTTAGAAGGGTCGGTTTCGGTTTGAGAAAAGCCCCGAAGCCAGACTTCAACCCGTACAGCGGCTGATTTATCAACCTCTCGCGAAAACCCGGCAAGATCTTCGTTCCAGGTGTCTTTAATAATGGACATCAAGGAAACATCTTGAAGAGGACCCGGGCGAATCAGTATTTCAAAAATCGGGTTTTGCCCTCCCCCAATAATTCCCGATTTTTCGAGGGAGTCGCGAATGGATCTAATCGAAGCGCTTATCCCGGCTTCCGCAAGAAAATGAGCGACTTCAGAATATGCCAGCAAATGAACATTGTAATTCTGTTGTACTAGAAACGAATGGAGGGTAATTCCCAAAAAAAGGAGAATAACCAAGATGGTTATGACAAGTACGAGGATAAACCCTCTTTTAAAAAATGGCGAATTCACGTTTAAAACCCGAAAGCCGATTTCGAAAAAGATACTAAGGGAGATACTCAATAAACCAACGAACCGACGTGGATGCGGTGGAATCTGAGGCCACGGGAACCGGGTCCGATGTTGCGGAGGAGATTGGAAGCGTTTGGGAATAAACCTTGCAGGTTAAGTTCTTTTCAAAGCCGTTTCCTTGGGCTTGTGCTTTTAGAAACACGATATCATCTGAAAAGTGAGTAGGGGTCAAAGACAAAAAAATCTCGGGAAAAATCTCCCTTTTTGTTTTTTTTTAAACCATGCTAGGGTCAATCGGAAGGCGCGGAGAATTACCTTTGATTCTGTTAAAGGCCATGCAAATTGCGGATTCCAATTGATAATCAATTTTAATTTTCGTTAAAAGTTCAAGTCCCGCTGATTTTTTTCGAAGCGAACTCTTCATTAAAAAGGTAAAACCTACGATCGTAAAGGTCAAAAAAAACGCCAAAATGACGGGAATCGCCAAGCCCGCTCGACTCCTTGATTTTTCCAGTTGAAAAATGCAAAAAACCGAATTCACGATTTCCAATTCCTCATGGCGAAAGAGGTAAAAAACGGCATTATCTCTGAATTTGAAGGAACGATGACCACGGAAATAAGACTGGGAATTGAAGGGTTTTGATAAAAACAACACCGTTTAACATCATTTATCATGATTTTTGATTTCCCCTGGGAATTTTCACGAGTTAAATTTCCATCTTTTAGGAAATAGAAAACCTTCTCGCCGTTGTTGGATGAAACGGTAATTGATGAACCTGCACTATCCGGGAATTCGGCTTTTGAAGCAAATTTCAAGTCGGAATTCAGTTGTTCAAGAAGGTCGGAATAAATTTTCCCAATCCCGTTGTTCTTTGGAAGCGATTCTCCTTCGTTGAAAACGGAAATAAAGAAAAAGAACGCAATAAACGTAACGACCAAAAAAATCGAAATTACCGAATCCAAGCCTACCAGACCGACTCTGGAAGGATTTTTCAATTTAAAACCCTCAACGATGTTCAAGGCGAGGTTTCTCCGGGGGTTGAAGAATATGGGATACGTTGATCGAGCAAACGTTCAAGATAGACTCTTTTTTGGCGGTTTTCTTCTTGATATGAAATATATGCAATGACTTTGTACAATTGGTCTTCTAGGTAGTAAGTGTCGAGCTTGCATTGGTACGGTTTAAAAGCCCAATACAAAACGGGGTCGTCTTCTATGGAGACGCCTTGAAATTTTCCGAAAAGGTTCCGAAAATAGATTGAAACGGATCTAACATCCCCGTCGTGGGTTACCAGGGGCTCTTCAGAGGTCATGGGAGGAAGAGATTCGGGGTTGGAAATTTTGGATGCCACGATCGCTTCAACGACATGTTGGGCGAGGAGAACAGCTAGAAGCTCGGCGTTGGATCTTTCAGGAGGTTTCTTGGTGAGGGTGTAAAGGTAATAAAGGGGAGCGAGGGAAATAGTTAAAAGACAAAATGTAAGGAGAAGCTCAGTAACGGTAACCCCTTTTTTGCAAGCAAAAAGTTTGTGAAATGGCGGTTTTTGCCTCATAATGTGTTCGATTATATCACAAATCCGATTCCCATACCCTACTGTGATATAATAAAAGCGTTTTCAACCGCGCCCGTAGCGAACGGTTGGAAAATAGCCGGGGAAGACGACTCTTTGTCATTGGAACCATTTTTATGCAACAAAAGGAAAAGAACTTATGAGGCATTTTTCATGTTATTTTTTGCTCGCGCTTTTGGTTTTTTCATCTTTCGGAGAACGAACCTTTGCTCTTAGTTGGAAGGTTTCCTTCGGGTCGGGTCGGGCGCAAGTCGGTTACTACAATTCATCGTTAAACCCTAAAATAGAAGAAGCTTCCTCTCTTGGGCCTATGGCCTTCCGAATTCACTCGGGAGATGCGTGGATAGCGGATTCAATCGGGGGGAAGATCGTTTGCCTTGATTCCGACGGAAAGCCTCGCCATACGGTTATTGTTCCCAATCTTCCGGATAACACCCTCTTAGAGGACTTTGCTCTTGTCCCCGGAAAAGATGGGAAAGTCTCGAAAATATTGGTTGCGGACGGCGCGGATCTTTTTGTTCGAGCAATAAAAGTTCCGGAGGGAAATGAACTTTTTAGGGTCGGAGGGCCCGGCGAAGGGCCCGGGCACTTTCTTCAAATTCATCAGATTGAGGTAAGCGCTTCGGGACGATTTTACGTCGGTGATTACGGGCGGCGAGTTATTTCTGTTTTCGATGAGACCGGAAAATTTCTGAAAGAGTTTCCCTGGGAAAGAAACGGATTCAGCGTAACCGGAGACGATCTTTTATCAACGCTTTCCTTTAATGAAGCCACCGGTTACGTCTGGCGCAGTTTTAACTCAAAGGGACAGCTAGAATCTTCCGTACATCTCGGGTTCGTGAATTTTCAAAACCCGCGTTTATGGGCCAACGAGCAAGGCGGCGGAATTCTTGTTTCATTTGTTCCGCCCGGAGGGTTCAGAGGAACCCTGGATGTTGTGAGGTTTTCAAAACATGGAGGAGTTGAAGCGAGAACAAAGATTCGTCCGCCTCAAGCAATGAACAGATTTATCGATCGTCAAGATTCAAGCCATTTCTGGCTTGCCCAGGCAAATTTTGATGCGGCTCCGAAGGGAGCATTCAACGTTTTTTCCATTATTTTGAGGAGGCCTCGATGAAAAAAAATTCCTTTGAAAAGAAAATTTTAAAGTTCAAAGCAAACGGGTATGCGTTTTTTTTAAATTTTTCCCTTTCACTCCTTATTGTCACATTCGGTTTTTTCGCAATTCCAATCTTTGCGCAAACCGGCAACTCAATTCAGATTAATCGCCAATTAGTAAGCGATCTTTCAGGTTCTTCTCCGGATGGCCTTATTGGGCTTCGCTCGGAAGGATCGATGGCCTTTATTTTTTTTCGCGACGGTAAGATGAAAGAAATTAATCTTGAATCCGGGACCGAGGAGTTAAAAACCATCCTGCCGGTACAAACGTCATCTCCGGAAACCTTGAAAA
>JACPTH010000510.1 GCA_016192885.1 bacterium
ACTTCAGAAAATTCTCCCCAAACCGAGTTAGAAAGTAAACTTGAATTGGAAAAAGTCTCTTTCAATTCAGGCTTTCTTTCCGAGAATGCCAATAATTCAAAAATTCAAAAACCGGAAAAACCATACTTTGCGAATTTGCCCGATGACACAATCGGAATTTCCATGGAGCCTAATCTTTATTCCCCCATCTCTACGCCTTCAGAAATTTCGAACTCGGAAAAACCCTTGGAAGCAATACTTCCCCCCGAAGAGTTTTATGAAGAGGTTGAAACTGAAACCATTTCCTCGGCAAACTCAAATTCCGGATTACCGTTAGAAACCGTTTCTCCCACCGACCGCGGAGAATTTGAAATAGCAGCTTTGGAATCCCTCGGAGGAACCGCCCAAAGATTTGAACCTCCAAGAATATTAACAAAAGTGCTGCCGGAATATCCGGAATGGGCAAGAAAGAAAGGAATAAATGGTCAAGCGACATATAAAATATTGATTTATGATTCTGGAACGGTCGGAGATGTCATTACAATGAGTTCAACCACCGATCTAAAGCTGGCTTTAATAGGCGGTCAAGCATTGCGCCGCTGGGTCTTTTCTCCGGTATTCATTGGCGGGGAGCCTAAGGAAACCTGGGTTTTAATCACGATGCAATTTAAGCTAGATTAAGCCATTTCAACAAACCCAATCAAAATCATGCATTAAAATGGGGATTCCCTTTTCCCTAACGCCCTTTTTTCAATTGCAAGTGCAAAAAGCACGCTCAACACCGGGAAAGTCTTAATAAACCTTCTACGGGACTTCCGATACTCATGCAAATACAAGTCGTAGGTTTTTGGGCAAAAAGATCTTAACGAGCGCAAGGATATCTGGCCGGTTTTGCGTGATTCAACCAGTTCGCATAGATTTTGATACTCGGAATTTCGCATTGAAAAGGGGAAAAAGTAGTTTGGAAGATGAAGAGTCTGGTCTTCTCTAAGATCTAAAAAATCGTCAAGAAGGGTAAACCACCTGCTAGTGGCTCGAATTATCTCCTCATCGCTGTTTTCAAATTTGGGAAACGCGGGAAAAAGTTTTTTGGCTCCAATAAAAGATGTTACAACGCTTACATTTTTTTTCTCTTCTTCGTTCTGAACAATTTGAAGAGCTTCCTTCCAGTTTTCCGGATTTGAGATATCTACTTTCTCCCATTGATCTTGAAGAAATGCCGATTCGATTCCGTGATTCCAAGCCGCTACGAGACATGAAAGAAGCTCTCCCCTTTTTCCTATGGAAAGAAATTCAAATTGTAAAAC
>JACPTH010000497.1 GCA_016192885.1 bacterium
AAATGTTTACTTCGGTTTAACGTTGACAATTTGAAAAAGCTCGCTTAGAATGCGAATTCTAAGGGGGATAATGCCGTTAGAGCTTTTTCGAAATGTTGGAATAAAAACCCGCGTGATAGATATAACTCTTCTGGTTCTTTTACTTCCAATCATTGTTTTTACTTACATTTTCTGGTCGGAACAAATCCCTTCATTTAAAGTTGTAATTTTTTTAGGGAATATTTTCTTGTTCGTCGGTCTTCTTTCCGCCTGGGGAGTGGGAAACTCGATTACCAAACCGATTTTTCGAATTCAGCGAAGAGTAAAAGCCTTTGCTGAAAGGAAGGCGATAAACCCGGTAAAAGATTTGGGGGATGATGAACCCGCTGAATTGGCAAAAGATATTGATAGTTTGTTTTCAATGTGGAGCGGCGAAATCAAGAAGGTTTCAAAAAGAAAATCCTCCCACGAAGAGGAAGAGACCAAAGCTATCGCGGCTCATTCGGATTTGCAGCAGAATCTTTTTCTGACTCAATCTTGCCTAAACATTGCCCAACGTTTGAATACAACCTTTGATTTCCACACGAATTTAAAAAACATTCTTGATGAAGCGGTCAAAGTTATGAATGTTCAATGGGCGTCAATCCTGCTTTTGAATAGAAACACATTGGAAATAACCGTAGTTTGCGTACGGGGGTTAGAACAATCCCTTTTAGACGATTTAGCCGAAGATCGTTACCCCGCAATCCGACTTAAGTTAAATGAAGGGTTGGCGGGGCAGGTGATTAAAGGCGGTGTCCCATTAATCGCAAACAAGGGTCATAAAGACCCAAGGTTTAAAGTTTTTTCCGAGTTTAAAAGCCGGGCGGAACGAATTGCGAGCATTTTATGTTCTCCTATTAAGGGAAACGATGGTACGGTGCTTGGCGTTGTTAATTTTATTAACCGAATTTCCCCACCCTTTTTTCGCAATGAGGACATCCCTTTTTCCGAAAACTTATGTCTCTTAGCCTCGCTGGTGATTGAGCGCAATAAAATGTACCGCAAGTTATTTGCGGATGAGACTACGGGAATGACAAGTCACAAAGTTTGGAAAAGTTTTTTTGAGGAGGAAGCATCTAGAGCGGTTCGGTATGCCCAGGCCTTGTCCACTATTGTGATCGACATCGATCATTTCAAAGAAATAATTGATAGCACGTCTCCAGGGTTCGCCATTCGCGTTAGCCTTGAAATCGGAAAAACGATCCAATCTTCTTTACGCGATATTGATTTGGCTGCAAGAGTTCAGGACAGGTTTTATCTGTTGCTTCCAAGCACCGACGCAACCGGAGCGGTATTTTTGGTGGGTAGAATTAAGGAAGCGATTGAAAAGCGAACCTTCGAGCATGATGGAAAATTTTACTCTATTACCGTTTCAGCGGGAATTTCCTCTTTCCCGGAAGCCGGCCCCGACGGCAAGCTCCTAGCCGAATATGCTTTAAAGGCTTTGGAACAAGCTAAAGGGGAAGGCCAAAACCGGGCCTTTGTATATGGGCAACCAAAGATCTAAGTTTTGAAGTTGAAGATTCGTCACACGTCTTTATCATTTGTCCGCAAGAATTTTCCAGGAGGGCCATAATGGACTTTAACAAAGCCTTTTACATCACCACTCCCATTTATTACGTAAACGCTGAATTGCATATTGGCCATGCGTTTACGACTATCGCAGCAGACATCGCCACAAGATTCCAAAAGGCGATGGGACGAAAAACCTTTTTCCTAACCGGTTCCGACGAGCATGGTCAAAAAGTCGAACAAGCGGCAAAAGAAAGGGGCGTTTCTGTACAAGATTTTACCGATAAAATGGTGGGAAAATTTAAAGGGCTCTGGAAAAAATTAGACATTTGCCATTCCGACTTTATTCGAACCACTGAAAAACGTCATATTGACGTCGTTCAAAAAGTGCTTTCCCAACTTCATTCCAAGGGCGACATCGTTAAGGATTCATACTCGGGTTGGTATTGTACTCCGTGTGAGCGCTTCTGGACCGAAAAAGACGTGGGCGAAAAAATTTGCCCCGATTGCAAAAGATCCGTTGAACAAATTACAGAGACGAACTATTTCTTCAAAATGTCAAGGTATCAAAAGCGCTTGATTTCTTATATTCATGAACACCCTGAGTATATCCGACCCGAAAACCGAAGGAATGAAATCTTGGGTTTTTTGGCTCAGCCTTTACAAGATTTATGTATTTCAAGGCCCAAAAAACGATTGTCATGGGGAATCGACCTGCCTTTCGATCCGGAATACGTAACTTACGTATGGTTCGATGCTTTAACGAATTACATTAGCGCAATAGGTTACCCTGATGATGTGGAGAAGTTTAACCAACATTGGCCCGCGAATTATCACCTAATTGGAAAGCATTTCGTTTTTTCCTTTTTCGCGAAATGGTCTTTGGTTCGGATGCTTCATTTTCTGAAGAAGCATTTATTTTAAGATACAACGCTGATCTGGCAAATGATTTGGGAAACCTTTGTCAAAGAACTTTGCCGCAATTGATTAAGCATAGAGATAGAACTTTTCGGAAACGTGAACCTCATAATCCCGCGACTTTAGAGGTCATTCTTCTTTCAGTCGAGGTAAAAAAGAAGTTTGTCGCCGCCATGGGGAATTTAATGTTCCATGAAGCTTTAAAATGTACTTGGGATTTGATAGGACGTTTAAATAAATACATCGATGAAATGGCTCCCTGGGCCCTTGCCAAAAAGCAGGATTTCCAGGAACTTGACGAGGTCTTTTATACCGTGGGCGAGGGAATTAGATTTGTTTCCCACCTTGTCCAGCCATTCATGCCTCACCTAATGCCCGAGTTCCTTAAGCAAATCGGTTTGGATTCCAAATTTGACTTGATTTCAGAGCTTTCGTGGGGACAGCTTCCGGACGGCACACGCTGCGCGGATCCAAAACCGTTGTTTCCTCGAATCGATACCCCCCGAATATCAGCTTTGAAACAAGGAACCACCAAGGAAGAAACCATTGTAAAAAAGGGAACCGAAAAGGAACCCGAAATCGAGTATGAGGAGTTCTTGAAAACCAATTTATGCGTTGCAGAAGTCGTTTCAGCAGAGAAAGTAAAGGGTGCCGACAAACTTTTGCAGTTGGAGGTAAAGATTGGAGATGAAAAAAGAACTTTGGTCGCGGGAATTGCGCTTCATTACAAGCCCGAAGAAATTGTCGGGAAACAGGTGGTTGTGGTAAAAAATTTAAAACCAGCGAAAATAAGGGGAATCACATCTTTCGGAATGATTTTGGCGACGAGCACGCCGGAAGGCGATTTAACTTTGGTTTGTCCGGAAAAGCCTGCCGTTTGCGGAGGTAGAGTAAAATAAGGCTACAAGTGAAAAAAAGGCTCATTGACGTTCATGCTCATTTGCAAGATTCGGATTTTTCAAAAGATTTTCCTGATGTTATCGAAAGATCCAAGAATTCCGATATTGCGGGAATAATCAACGTCGGTTCGGATTTGCCAAGCAGCCGCAAGGCGGTGCAATTGGCGGAATCCGAATCTTTTTTATGGGCGGTGGTTGGGGTCCATCCTCATGACGCGAAAACCTGGAACTCTTCAACCGAACTTGAATTAGAAGAGTTGTTAAAAAATCCCAAGGTCCTTGGGATAGGGGAAACCGGCTTAGATTATCATTATGATTTGTCCCCAAGACCGCAACAGATGCTGGTTTTTGAATCCCAGTGGAAACTTGCCTCAAAATTGTCAATCCCGATCGTTGTCCATGTCCGAGACGCATTTGACGATTTTTTTAAGATTATCTCGGGCAAACCCCCTCCCCCTAAAGTCTTGCTGCATTGTTTCTCAGGTGGAATGAATGAAGCCAGA
>JACPTH010000517.1 GCA_016192885.1 bacterium
AATTCAGGGGAGAGATGATCGGGACGCTCCTTGGGTCCCAAGTCCTCCCCATTCAATTGGAAAACGCTTCTGAAATGAACGCATATTTCTCCCACACCATTAAAACGGTTGAAATAAAAGATGAAAAGAGCTTCTATGAAAGTTTGAAAAAAGTTCGTTGCCTAGAACCTGATTTTCAGCGAACCTCCTTTTTGGGATTGCTTGAGAAAATCGGGAAAAACTTTACCAGTCTAGCCTTCACAGGGAAAACCTGGCCGCAATTCTATAAGGAAATCAAAGATGATATCCATGAAAGAACCAAATATTAGATGGTAGAGATTTCTGGCAATTTGAGGGAATACTTTAATGATTAAGCTTTTGGAAAATTGCCAAATTTACAATTTCGAAGGTAACCTTCTTCAAGGAAATATCCTAATTTCAGGGGAAAACATTTTAGCCGTTTTAAGGCCAAATGACGCGGTTCCAAAAAACCCGGATTTAACAGTAAACCTTGAAGGCCGAATAGTGTTTCCCGGCTTGATAAATTCCCACGATCACCTGTATCACTCTTTTTGGCCCCCATGCGGAAACGCACCATACCGAAATTGGTTTGAATGGGAAAAATCCTTCAGATCTACCTCCGACTATAACTTAAAGCAAAAACTCTCGGTTGCTGATCTTTATGCTCTGGGAATGTATCGAAATGTAATTTCGGGAGTGAGCATGGTAGTCGATCATTTTCCTAAAGAAATCACCGAGTCTTTCCTGACCATGCCCCACGTAGGGTTTTTAGAAGATTTTTATCTCGCGCATTCAGTATCTTCCCACGCTTTAGAATGGGGAAAAGGGATAATAGAAGAGTTTAAAAATTCGCGAGGAATTCTACCATTTGTAATACATGTCGAAGAAGGTTTTGATCCTGAAATTCAAACGGAGCTTGAAACCCTTTGCAGAATGGGAGTTTTAGCCGAAAACACCGTTCTCGTAAACGGGCTTGGATTTTCCAAAACCGACGTTGAAATGGTTGCATCCAAAGGCTCATCGGTTGTTTGGACTCCAAGCTCTAACGCATTTCTTTACCAACGCGATGCTCCCATTGCGTCAATGCTTGACGCCGGGGTAAAATTAGCGCTTGGCACCGATTGTACTCTCGTTGGATCGACGAATCTTTTGGATGAAATCCGTTTAGCCCGCGAGTTTTCAGCCATGCATCTTGGCGGACGAATCAAGGACCTCGATCTGATTTCAATGGTTACTATCAATGCAGCCAAAATTTTTCATATTGATAAAACCTACGGTTCGATTCAGCCGGGGAAGAAAGCCGATTTGCTGATATTTGAAGATTTTAAAAATAACCCATTGGAAAGTTTTTTTGCGTTAACCCCAAAAGATATTTCCCTTTTGGTCAGAAAAGGAGTAATGGTTTACGGGGAAGATCGGTTTCGAAGCGTTTGTTCCCTCCGTTTCGACCAATTTTCCGAGGTTTTGGTGAATAGAAATCCAAAACTGTTATGGGGAAAGCCTCTTGAACTTCTTGACAGAATTGAATTTAAACTTGGTGAACGGCGAAAATTCCCTTTTCTTCCGGTAAGTGAAGTCTAATTTGGAGAAATTGCATGCTTCAAAAATTCCGTTTGGCATTGAGGTGTCTCATGATCCTTGGAGTTACTTTCGGTACGATTAGCGAGTCTCTTTCCCAAGAAGCGTCTTTTCGTTGGGAGCCCCTGACGGTTGAAAAATTATCGAATGGGTTAACCGTAATTGTAAAAGAAAATCACTCCGCCCCTTTGGTGGTTTCGGACATTTGGTTCGGGGTGGGAAGCAGAAATGAGACTAGCGAGAATAATGGCGTTGCCCACTTTTTGGAACACACCCTATTCAAAGGCACTAAGAATAGAGGCGTCGGGCAAATCGCCAAAGATATTGAGAGCTTCGGGGGCCGAACCAACGCAGCCACATCCCTAGATTACACGCATTATTATATTTTATGCGAAAGCGCTTATATTTCCAATGCCCTTGAAATTCAAGCGGATGTTTTTCATAACTCAACTCTTTTAGGAGAAGTGATTGATTCCGAGCGCCCCGTTATTCTTGAAGAAATCAAGCGGGGTGAGGATGATCCGCATAAAATGCTTTGGAACACGCTTATGACCAACATGTACTCGAATCTTCCCTATAAGAGAACCATCATAGGCCCTCGCGAAAATATTTCCACTAAAATTTCCCGGGAGGAAATGCTTCAATTCTTCAGGACATGGTATGGACCAAACAACATGACAATTGTCATTGTCGGAGATATTAACGCAAAGGTTGTAATCGAAAAGGTTAAATCCCTTTTTGGAGACCTCTCTCCGTCCCCATTGCCTGACCAATCTTTTGGAGCGGAACCGGAGTTAAAGGCAATCCGAATCGTACGTAAGGAAATGGATGTTAAAAATGAATATCTTTTAATGGCTTTTCGAACGGTTACTCCAAAGCAAGAGGAAGACCTTATTGGGTTAGATCTTCTTGGAGCCATTTTAGGAGAAGGGCGAACTAGTAGGCTTTCCGCTTCCTTAAAAGAAAATCGTGGGCTCGTAACCCAAGTTTCCGCAAATCACCTCACTTTGATTGACGACGGATTATTTTTGATCAAGGCGGAATTCGATCCGATCGATGAGACTGAAGTGCTTGAAGGAATTCGAGAGGAAATCCGA
>JACPTH010000476.1 GCA_016192885.1 bacterium
CGGGGAAACTATTAAATTAGAATTCCTCAAAACTTCCATTAAATCGAGTTTTGTAAGCCCTCAATCTTTTCTAATTCCTCCATGGTAACCCTTCAAAACCCATCGGTCGGGGCGACTGGACTTGAACCAGCGACCTTGTGGTCCCGAACCACACGCGCTACCAACTGCGCCACGCCCCGATAAAAAACGTTTTGGCTCAAAAGCAATTACATTATAAACCAAACTTAGGTTGTTTTTCCAAAATATTTTTTCCAATACCCATGCTTTGTTTCTAAGCCAATGTTCATCAGATGTAAATTTCAAAATTTTTCAAATTACTCGCCTATTCCAGGTGGCAATCGCACTTGAACCGGTATTGGCCATAACCACCCATTTCCCGGCTACATAATTGTAAAGATCCTGAACTTTCAAATCGTAGAGGGGGCCTTCAAATTCATCATGGGAAATTGATGAAATCGTGTCTTCTTCAATTCCGCGATTCCCAAGGACGGGAACGGACATTCCGATTTTTAAATGTGAAGCAGGTAAGATGTAAAAGGGCCCCTTTTTTGTTAATTGAATTTTTTTCACCACCTCTAAATCGTCTAAATGTGAAAGGGTTTTTACGAACAATTTAGCCTCCTCCAGGTCGTCTCGAGTAACCTCGAGGTGCCACAAACCATGAGTGCTCATTCTTCTCTGAAATTTTTTCGAATCCGAAGAATCAAGATTTGCAGAGCTGTCAATTCGAATAAGATGAGAAAACCCCGGTCTTTTAGGAATTTTACTTGTTCCCCCAAAGATAATAAATTGAATAGCATTGCTTCGGGAAGGTTTGTTGGAAGAAAGCCTCATCGTAACGTGGGGAAACTCTTCAAACATATAGGAGTCATGCAAAACTTGTTTCGCTCGAGAAGGGGTATCTATTCGGTTGAACAACTCTCTGACCAATTCTTCGGGAAATTCAGAATTGACACCTCTCGCGGGAAACTGAACATCCGGCAAACCGTACTTAAACATTATGTACTTGGTTAAAAAAATCGCTTGAGAAGAGTTCTCGGTAGCTTCAAGAATCCAAAACCTATCAATTACTTCCTGTTGGGCGGAAAAATCAGTCTTTTGTTGGTAGGCGGCAAACAAATCCCGGATCAAACCTTGCGACAAGCCCACCCTGAAACCAAACGTTGAGCGCTCCATCAAAAACAAGTGAAAGTGATGGGAAGAAGGGTTGAATCTAGCGAAACATGGGTGGTCCGGGGTGCACTTTAGAAGATGTCCTTGATTGGTTTTTACTGAAAAAACCGGGCCTTTATAATCGTATTGAACGAAGACATCCTGGATTTGACATTTTGCGATTTCCCCCCATCCGGATGCTCCGGAAACCGTATTACCCTCACGCATTTCTTTCAAAACTTTTATTTCTTTGTCGCAAAGTATGCTTGTTTCGGGTGTTAACATGCTTATTCTTCTTCACGGATAGCTTATCACCAAAGGGCATTAAAAAAAAGAGATGTAATTTTATCCCTCAAAATTTTCCCTATTCCTGCCGATGAGAATGAGGCAGAAACTCCCTGTTTTCAGCTTTCTGTAATTTTTCTTCAAAAAAAGGCTACATAAGGAGACTTTTATGACCAAGAAAATAGTCATGATTGCCTTGGTAGCTTGTCATACTTTTGGAACCGCGTTGGCCCAAGATTCAGCCATTTCAAACACGCAATCCCAACTACGACGTGCCGGATTCAGCCAATCCATGATATCTAAAATGAAACGGTCAACAAAAAATTCATATCGGGGAAAAGTCGCGGCTTCATCTGTTTGGACGCAACAAGATTCTCTTCCTCCAATTACTACTGAAGAGATATCCACTGCAACAAGCGAAACTCCAATTTTAAATCCTATTCCGCAACCCGCTGAACCTCCCCCCACCGAAGAGACACCTCCAACAGAGGCTGCCTCACCTGGTCCATCAGCTCAACCCGCAGAACAACCGGCTTCCGTTTCCTCGGTTGCCACCGAGACAAAACCTTTGCCCAAAGCCTCAAAACCTGCAAAAAAGAAAAAGAAAACCAGCGCGAAGAAAAAGAAATCCAGCGCTCCGGTAGTACAAAGCGCTCCTGAAATGGATGAAACACTTTCATCGGGGAATTATCTTCCCTCGCCATATTCGTACGGACAACCAACCCAACCCTCAGGAGGAAATCAGGAAATTTATTCCCAG
>JACPTH010000094.1 GCA_016192885.1 bacterium
AAATCCTTTCGGGTTTAAGGAGCTATCAAAACGGAATTACCGTGAAACCTGAAACATCGGGGTATAAATTGGGTCCGAATGTAAGAATTTTAAGCCCTCTTCTCGGAAAAGTCTTGCAATTTCCAGACGTAGATGACTACTGGGTTAGATCTCTTCCCTTAGACCCGCTTTCAAACTCGGTTGGCGTAATCCTTTCAAAGAAGCCCCGCCCGCCTCCGCTTCTCATTGAACGCATCGCTTGGCTTCTAGAAGTTTTCTTTTGCTTTTCTTGGTCTCTGGTTCTTATTCGAATTCTTCTGTTAAAAAGGCAAATTAATTTAGGCATTAGGCTTGAGTTGATGCTTTGGTTTTTAGGGTTGGTTTCGGTGCCCGCGGTTCTTGGATTGGTTGCGGTCGCAAAACTTGAAGGCGATTTGCGCTCCAACGAGCATGAAGCCATCCATCGCGATCTTACCCACGCGCTTTATGAAATTGAAACGGGCGTAAATCGTCTTGATAACCATTGCATCCAAACTTTTCGCGCTTTAATATCCGAACCCTGGCTGAAACCTCAACTTAAGGAGATCCAACTGACGCTGGCTCCGTCTGGAGAGTTCATTGAAAAAGTTTGGAAATACTTTTCCGAACGCGACATTAAGCTTTCCGGACTTTTGATTCTTGGGCGTAATCGTTTTTCTCTCGAAAAGTATTTAAGCGATTTTAGCCGCGTTGCGAGAAACCTCCTCAGGATGGTTTTGTTCAAAGTTTGGGATGAATCCGCAAAGAATATGGAAACCCCTGAAGAATTCAAGAAATCCAAATCTTCGCCAAACGGGAAAAAAGCGAAGGGACCTCTGCTGGAAATGTTTTCCGAAGGAAACTATAAGCAAAAGGACACCATGGAGCGATCGGACGTCTGGAAGGCGGGAAAAAAGCAATTTAAAACTTTTAGAAATGCCTTGTACTCAGGCAACTACTTGGAGTATCAAATTAATGCCGTTTGGAACCAAGAACCTCAATACCAAACATATTTTGAAGGGTTGTCTTCCTTTTCCCGAGCTAAGAAGAATAGCGTGGAATTCCAGGCATTATGCTTTTCCCGTCTTCGAAAAGGGCGGGCGGCTAATTTTAGCGTATCCAAGCCGTTTGCTTCCTGGATATATTCTTGTGGGTTATGCATCGTTAGATCCCCTCCGTTCTTTCATTTTTTGGAAGAGATCCGCCTTCTTCGCCTTACTTGTACTAATGATGGGGATAGTATTTTTCGCGAGCTTAATTTTATCCGAGTGGCTTGCTTTTCCGTTACGGCGAATGACCGCCGGTTTGCTTCAAGTCGCAAACGGAAATTTTAACGTCAAAGTCGCCGAAAATCGAAAAGACGAGCTTGGGCAAGCGGGAAAAATTCTGGACACAATGACAAGTTGGCTTCTTGAAAGGAAGAAAATGAGTCGGTTCGTTGCGCCGCAGGTGCTAGACATCGTGTCCTCAGGAGATTTTAAGGGGGCTACTGAAGGCGTAAAGAAAGATGTGGTCGTATTGGTTTCCGATATTCGCAATTTTACGACCCTTTCAGAGAACTTTCCCCCTCGCGAAATCTTTTCCGCATTAAATAAACACCTTGATGCAATGACCCGGGTGATTCAAAAGCAGCACGGCGTAATCGATCGATTCATCGGGGATGCAATTATCGCGGTATTTTATCCTAGCGAGAAAGATTCACCCGCATTTCGGGCAATTCAAGCAGCGGCTTCAATGAGAAAAGAACATAATGAAATAATTTCTGTTCGGAGAAGGCGAGGCGAATTTGTTTATGAAATCGGGGTCGGCATAGAAAGCGGGCAAGTCGTTGCGGGAGTAATGGGCGATTCGAAGGCTCGCCTGGATTTTACCGTTTTGGGGGAACCTTTGCAGAAGGCCGCGGAACTTGAAAGCGCATCCAAAAAGACTTCTGGAACAAAAATAATCGTTTCTTCCAAAGTTAGAGCTGAGACCAATAGAGATTTCCACTTTGTCGCGGTACCAGGAGTGGATGGAGCTTGGGAATTAGAATCCGTTCAAATAGACAATCTTCTTAAAACTCATCCCCTTCAGGTAGGACGTGAAGTTGAAATCGGCGATTCAGCCATTGAAGGTAGCCCGGCTTTAATTCCCACCCTGGGTTTTGCACCGGAGAAGGGGCCTTTATTTTCAACCATGAGCCTTTCTTATTGCTTTTTGGGGATAATGCCTTTTGTAATGGTTTTTATCGCGTTAAATTTTTGGCAATCCTGCGTTGAACGAAGCGCGAAAAAGGAAGCGCAAAACTCCGCTCAAAAATCACTTCGCCATATAGAGCAAACTATTGACGCCAAACTTCAAATCGGGTTACTTGTACGAAATGTTCTTTCGGCTATCCGCCGGCTTGTGGAAAATCCCGCGAAGAACGATTCGGCCCTAAAGCGGCTGGTAAATAGTAGATTGGATGTCGTTCGGAAGATTTTGCCTAATTCTTATTGGTATTATCTTTCACCGGAGCGCTCCAGGACGCGGGTTAAGCAAAAAAAGCTTAAAACGGAATTCGTACACGTCCCGACGAATTCGATTTCCAATTTTCTTACGGCCTCTGAAGTCGAGAATTTTTTGAATCACTTTTTAATCACCTTGAATTCAGCGGAAATTTTCCTTTATGATGACCCCGATCTTTCCAACATGGGAAGCAGTTTCCAGAGCTTTTTCAAGGCTTTTAAAAATAGATTTGGAGAATTTGGAATTCATAATTTCACGAAATTAATCTTGCAGAGTTACGGAGATTTAATTCCCGTGGCCGTTAACAAGCTCCCAAAGCTCCTTTTCTGGGAATTACTGTATCCTTCAGCTTCGAGTAGCATCGAAATAAAAAGAAAAGAAGGGGATGAGTTAGGAGGTTTTTTTCTTTTGGTTGATTCCATGGACTTAGGGATATCCACCGGGATTCGTTGCCTTGTTGAGAACTTTCAGATCGGGGGAACGCAAATCGCTTTTTTCCCCGAAACGGGAAGTCAACCATGGGGTTACGTTTCTCCGATGTTTAAACGAAGTAGGGTTCTTAAAAAAATTCTTTCCAAACCTTTTGCGGAAACGCAATTTTATGAGGGCTGGGTCGCATGCGAAAAAGTTATTTATGCGGACCAAAAATATCGAGTTCTCATCGCTTTTCCTTTTCAAGGTTCGTCGGCCGTCATTTCAAAATTGAAATCGGTTTTTTTGTTAATCGTATTTTTGGGGTTACTTTTTGGCGGTTTCCTTTTCCTCTCCGATTATAAGGCGACTTTTGGAAAAGTATCATTGGGAACCCAGCTTGCATGCGCCTTTCTGTCCGTTCTTTTTCCCTCGCTAATCGTCGGAATTTTTACGCTTGAAGGGTCGTTTTCTGAAAGGGTAACTCGGAAATACTTGGATAATCAAAGGAATCTAAATGAAACGCTAGCTAATGTTGATGAAAGCTCACAAATGTATTCAGGATTCATTTCAAGTCTTGTCAAACAGGTAACCTCCGAACAGAGTTTTCTCAAAAAGGTTGAAAATGCCGAGAAAAAATTTCTTGAAAACCCTCGCGTCTTCAAGGATCAAAACGTCATGTTGGAACTTTATCAAAAATGGCACGCCTTGGGGTTTGACTTGTCGCATTGCAAAATAGTCGGGGGGAACGGGTTTTCATTGGAAACGGGTATACACAAGGAAAAAGCCGACCTATTCAGAATAGTGTCCGAAAGAGCTTTGCTCGCATTAAATCCCGGGTTGGAAGCTCAAAAAGCGACGAACTTGCGTAGGAGTAACATTCTAAAAGGCGCTGAAGTTGACGAAATTCTCAGCTTTTCCGAAACCCTGCTTCCGGTAGATACATTTTCCGCATGGTTGGTTGCTCCGCGTTCATACGGCTACTTGGTAGCTCCGGGGAGTCCGGAGGTTCATTGCTTGAATCAATACCTCCTTAAAGACGGGAAACCTAGATGGTTTTTACAGGTGGATTGGGCGCAAAATTCCTTGCGGGTACACACCCTGCGAGAATGGTCGAATTTTTTTTCCGATTCGAAAAATATTGTTTTCGGGGCATCCTCTTACGATTTTCCTTCTTGGAGCTTAATCCCTCCGTTTTATTCTTATGATTTTCAAGACCAGGAATCCGAGAACTATGAAGAAGGAAATCTAATCATGGAAGAAAAAGTGGGTTATCAATACCCTGAAATTGGAATTCAAATAAAGATGGCTCAGGGATCAAAGGAAGCTTTTAGCGGAATTGTCGGCAAAGGTGATAATTCACAATTGTTGTATGTTTTTCCAGGCCGAGAAATGAAAAAAATAGCGCTATATTGTCTTAGCTCAATATCCGGTTCTCTTGAATCTACTTTCCAATCAGCCGGAAAGCAAAGATCCGTTTTTTTTATTCTTGTTTCAATTTCTATTTTTCTTGCCTTCAAGGTTTCCCATCGATTTTTGAACCCGGTTTTAGATTTAATTTCCGGCGCAAGAAAGATCATGCAAGGTAATTTCTCTCCTCGCCTTTTCGACGAGGGGGAAGATGAATTTTCCCGGCTTGGAAAATCGTTTAACAAAATGGCGAAGGGGGTTGCGGAGGGAGAGTTGTTATCTCGTTTTGTTTCGGATTCAGTTCAGGCAACGGTTCGAAGCAGCGAAAAAGAATTTGCCGCCAAAGAAGGCGAAGGAATGACGGTTGCGGTACTATTTTCCGATATTTCAAGGTTTAAAGAGATGATGAGGGAAACCGCGGCGGTCAAAATTGTGGAAAGTCTAAACCAATATTTGGAAAAAATGTCTTTCCTAATTCGCTCTCATGGCGGGGATATCGACAAATTCATGGGGAATAAAATTCTGGCGGTTTTTTATCCAAGAAAATTGGGAAGTATCGAAGAAGCGGTTTCTTCCGCTATGCGCTCAGCAAGGGCCATGCAGAGTGCGATGGACGATTTAGACGCATGGAAGGAAAAATCAATTGGAATCGGAATAGCGGTCGGGCCGGTGTTAGCTGGAATTTTGGGAAGCCCCGAGGTAAGATTGGAATACACAGTCATCGGGGATACGGTAAATCTTGCCTCCAGGTTGTGCGAAATGGCTTCTCAAAAGCCTAACGGCGGATTAGTGATTGAAATGAATTCCGTGCAACGTTTAATGAAGATCGGGAACCATCAGCTAATTAGAGGGCTTCAAAGACTCGGAGATGTTTCGGTAAAAGGAAAAATGCGGAAAGTTAGCGCTTTTATTTTAGAGAGAAAAGATACCTGAACCGGATCTTCCAACGCTCCATTCCCCCTATTCCATGCCAGCAATTGTCTCGAAGAAAACATTCCTACAAGGCAAGAGCTTCTTCGGCTTGCTTGATTTGCCAATCCTGAAGTTTCCTGAAATCCACTTTTGATATGTGGCAAGAGCAAGAAAAAGCTTGCCAATGCCTGCCTTCCGGGCTATAATTTGATAAATGGTTGCATTTTGGTTCCGGAGGTAGAGAAATGCCGACAATTACCTTGAAAAGTATTCCCCCATTTTTACATTTCGAACTAAAAAAACGTGCCGAGATCAACAAAAGAAGTCTAAACAACGAAATTTTGGTTTGTTTAGAGTCCTACTTGGGTTTTCGCAATTTTGAAAAGAACCAGTATCTCGAAGAGGTTCGTGAATTCAGAAAGTCAATTAAGTCTAAAATCACCCAAGAAATGATTAATGAATTGAAAAACGAGGGCAAACGATGATTGCCATCGACACAAATATTTTGATTCACCTTTACTTTCCTAGTGATTTTTCGGAATTTTCGGAAAAAGTATTTTTAAAAGACCCTAATTGGATTGCTCCATTTCTGTGGCGGTCAGAATTTAGAAATGTAATCCTAGGATTTTTTCGCAAGAAAATAATTGATTTTACCAAAGCAATTGAGGCGATTGAAAAAGCGGAAGAAAAAATGCGAGGGGGTGAAAGTTCGGTTTCATCAATTATGGTTATGGATTTAGCGAAAGCGACCAAATGCACTTCATACGATTGCGAATTTGTCGCACTTGCAAAGGTGAAAGAAGTAAAGCTGGTTACCTGGGATAGCGGTATTTTGGATGCATTTCCTCAAAATGCGATTACCCCTATAATTTTTCTTGAATGAAAAGAGCTGCATAGCTCAACGTTCGGCATAGGAGAATATCCAAATTGACCAACAGCATATCTAAATGTCTCGCAATTCATAAGCGTGCAGATCTCATTCAAATTCCAGCGATCATTCACCATCTACCCCGTTTGTCGTTGCGGTTTAAACATGAATTCTATGCCTTACGCGATGATCTTACCGGGTTTGGTCTTGGCGGAAACAAGACGCGGAAGGTAGACTTTCTCCTTGGAGATGCACTCGCCCATAAAGCAACTACGTTGGTCACCATTAAGGCGACGAGTTTCAGTCGAAATGCCGCTGCGGGGGCAGCTGCTTGTGGGTTAAAACTTCACGTGATTCTGCCAGGTACCGAATCGGACCAGAATCCATTGAGCCAATTCGTCTTTGCAAAGTGGGGTGCTAAGCTCCACTACGAAATAGGCGGCACGGCTGCGTTGGAAAACCGCCAGGAATCTTTGGTTGCGTCCTTGAGGGCTCAAGGAGAGAATGTCTATGTTCTGCATCCGGGGGGAAGCGATACGATCGGGGCGCTCAGCTATGTAAGCGCTTTTAACGAAATCCAAGAATTCTCAGAACGAACTAGCGTTCATTTCTCACACATTGTGCATTCCACCAGCTCAGCGGGAACGCAAGCAGGGCTTTTGGTGGGGCAGTGCATCGCCAACTACGAGACTCAGGTTATCGGTATCAGTGCCTCCAGAACCACGCATGAGCAGTTTAAGATAGTCAATGAACTTGCACAATCTACGGCGCAATTGCTGGGTAAGCAGATGGACCCGAGCAAGATCATCGTCGATGACGGCTTCGTTGGCCCGGGTTACGCCAAGGCTTCCAAGGAAGGTGAAATAGCGTCGCAGATCTTTGCCGAACTGGAAGGCATTCTTTTTGATCCGGCGTACACAGGCAAGGCGGCAGCTGCAATATTGGATTACGCAGAAAATGAGCGGTTCGGAGGCGATCCTGCATTATTCATCCACACAGGTGGAAACGCAGGGTTGTACTACTAATGCTGCTTGAAGTGCTGCCGAACAACTGACCGGCGTCAATTATTATTTACAGTCGCGTTGATTCACGGGTTCTAATTCAATATTCGCATGGGAGCGGCATTTTCAAAGCATGAAACCCCATTGTGCGTTGATTTTACAACTTAATCACTTCCCTTTTTTCACATTTCCCTTGACTTAGTCCACATCTTAGTCTACGTTTAAAGCGGGAGGGGAAGATGGCAATTTTCAACATTCATGAGGCAAAGACCCATTTTTCAAAAATTTTGGGCAGGGTAGAAAATGGCGAGGAAATAATAATAGCGAGAGCAGGAAAACCGGTTGCGATCATTGAATCTATTTCCTCCAAAACGAATGAGCGAATCCCCGGCAGCGCAAAGGGACTGATCGTCTTGAAGAAAGATTTTTGCTTGCCGCTTCCGGATTCCGTAATTAATGAATTTGAAAAATGAGGATACTCCTGGATACCCATGTCTTCATTTGGTGGATAACCGATGATCCTCAACTTTCCTCCCTAGTCCGGGAAAAAATTTCCGATGGCGGGAATGAGCTATTTTTTAGCGCGGCCAGTTGCTGGGAAATTGCAATTAAAGCAAGGCTTGGGAAGATTTCCCTTCCTCAAAACCTGGATACATTCATTTTCCATCAAATGAGCGCCAATTCGATAAAAAGCCTTCCTGTTCTGGCAAGGCACGCACTCAATGTTTTTTTCCTTCCCGATATCCACAAGGATCCCTTTGATAGAATTCTCATTTCTCAGGCCATTTTGGAGGAATTGCCGATGGCGACATCGGATCCCATGATCGC
>JACPTH010000477.1 GCA_016192885.1 bacterium
GGTGGGCTTTGGCGGTGCGGTAGGCGGAAACATCGTGTTCCAAACCTAGGACCCATCGCTCGGTGGGGTAATAAAAGTATGCTAACCCAACAATGTCGGATTCATCGGTCTTAACATCGTCATTTTGGAATGTCATAAAATGGGCTTGAATGCCGTTTTTTGGGTCAACCTGATAATAAAGTTTTAACCCATATAAGTCTTCGTTATAATCGACGTTTCCGGGGGTAAGACTAACAACATCAGTTCTGGAGTGTGAAAATGTTGCGGCCACTTTGCGGTGAGCGTATTTCAGGTTTTCCGTAACTATTCGCCGAGAGTCTTGATATCCGCCGTAGTTAATATTAGTAACTATCGCGAATATGTCCCAGGGGCGATAACCATGCGTAAATTGATATCCGCCCTTTGCTTCCATGCTCTTTGGATATTTTAACAAGGCAAGTTTAAATGCTTTTTCAGCGTCAACCAGATGATCAATCGCTACCAGTGCCCAACCTTTCGAAATCTGCATTCCAAGATCGTTGGGATATTTTGAATAAATAGCGATGGCCTTTGAGTAACTCTTTTGCTCGAAATGAAGTCGAGCCAAACGTCGGTCGAGCTCATATCCTTTGAGTCCTTCTTGCGATAGCTGGTTTAGAAGAATCACCGCTCGCTGGTACGATCTCCCGTTTAAGTAGGCATCTACGGCGGCTAGCTTTTGGCTTTGGGGATAGGGGGATGTTTTTGCGGTAGCTTCATAATTCAACCCAAGCGAGTTGTAAATGTTCCTTGCTTTTTTGTATTGCTTTGTTAAGGAAAAAAGCGTTGCATATCTAACATCTAAATCAGTTCCTGATTTTTGGCCCCGTAACTGGTTGAGAACGATTTCGGCCCTATCGTAGCTTCTAGCGGCGATGTAGGAATCCACCGCGGCAAGTTTCGTAAGCCTGGGGTTAGGGGATATTGTCGCCGCAAGTTCGTAATCCTGGCCTGCTTCATTAAACTTTCCGCCAAGGGATAACAAGCTTGAAACCCTAAGAATTTGTTCGAAATTCATTCCCTTTTTGGGCATCTGGCTAATAAGCATATTAGCGGCCTTTAGGAAATGTCCGTTCAATTCGTAAAGGAAAATTAACCGATTTTGTTTTTCGCGAAGGAGCATTCTGTCAGACGGGGGTTTCGTTCCAAGTTCGTTTTCTAGATTTTTTATCTCAGCTTCGTTTAATGCCCCCAAAGCTTCGATAAGGTTTGGATTCAAGGGGTAAATTTTATAGGCCTCAAGAAGAAGCGGCCTTGCGGAATCAAACTTCCCAAGCTTATAGTAACAAAGACCAATTCCCAACTTACAATCAATGTTAGTAGGCATAAGGCTGTAATATTGAAGGGCGACATTATACTGTTTGCCGGCATATGCCATGTTCCCCATTCGCAAAATTGCGGTTATGTTTTGGGGGTCTCGGTACAAGATGTAATTTCCAACTGATTTGGCTTCGGTGGTTTTTCCCTCGGCGGTCAAAACCAGCATCTTACCGTGGAAACCCTCGAGGGATTGAGGGAATTTATCTATGGCTTGATGGTACCACTGAAGGGATTCGGAATACTTCTTTTCCAGATAGTATTCCCAACCCATGGTCAAAATTGCCCGAAGCGAACCTGGATAGAGCGCAAAGTATTCTGAAATTACTTTTCGCGCCATGGAAAAATCACCTATGTATTCATATAGTCCTACGATGTAAAAAGCTGATTCCTCGCTCTTCATAGCTTCCTGCCGATTGGAAGCTAGTTTATCAGCCAAAACCTTTGTTGAGACCAACGTCACCGGGAGATTGTAAATCTTGGAAAGTTCGATAAGAGCGGCTTGATTCGCGGGTTCATTTTCAAGAATTTCAAGCCATTGCTGTTGGGCATACCCGATTCCTGAAAGAAAAACCACCAAAAACACTGAAAAAAATTTAATTAGAAACCTCATGAAATCCTCCTTGGGGGAATATCCTTCGACAAACGGCGACAACTTTGTCGTTTTCATACATAATTAGTTCCTTAAAACCTTCTGCGTTAAAACTTGCTTGTAGCCATGGAAGGGATAAATTAGATTTTGAAAATTGCTTAACAAATCTAGTTTGGACACTTACAAGCCCAGAATCACATAGGTCATCATTTTCATCTTGAAAGTTTCTTTTATAGCACGTTACCGAAAAAATTTCACCCCCCAGCCATGAAAAAATTTTTTTCCAAAAAGGTAGAAAAGGATACGCAGGTTTCCCATATAGGGTTGATTCCCAACGAAGTCCTGGAAAATTCTCGTAGGGCAAATCAGCGATTGAAATGGCAAAGAGATTCAAAGGAGACAAAGGCTGGGAAGAAAACCTAACGATTTCAATCGATCTTGAACTTAGACGAAATTCTACTTCCTCATTTTGATCGGAAGTAACAACGATATTGCCGTATAATGAATATTGAAACTTCCAACAAGCCGACTTCTTTCGACTCTTTTCCTCGATTTCGATTCTCCATTCTTCCCCCGCTTTCGGAGAAAATGCGGTTCTGGTGGAATCATTTGGAGCGATGTCGCTTAAATTGGCATTTTCGGCGGGCTTGAAAAACGGATAGAAAGTCTTCTCCGCATCTGCTTTAAGGATTACATCTTGGAACATAAAGGGGATATTCGGAGCTCCCGCATTCGGGTACAATTGAATCTGAAGGTGGAGATGAGGTTGTGCGCTTCTTCCGGAATTCCCCACTTTTCCGATTGGAGTTCCGATGCTTACAATTTGCCCCGGAGCAACAACTATTGAACCCTTCTTCAAATGATAGAGGCCAATATAGACACCGGCGGAAAAAATTAGAACAAAATTTCCCCATGGTTCCCGGAGATTTGTCTCTCCTACCGAATTATCGGTCACCTGATCCCAGACGACTGAAACTACCCCATAAACCGGAGATCTTACCGGGGCGTTAAACGTAAAGTAATCATCCGCGTGAATCCCCGTCGATCGGAAGCGACTTTGTTCTTCATCGACCGCCGCGAGGTCAACCCCGTAGCGCCAATGGGCTTTGTGAGTTTCTTCTCCGTCAAAACCCTGTACAATCTTCCACTCGCCAAAAACGGGCAAAGGAATTGCTCTTAGAAAAATTCTTTCTTGATATCGACGATAGTAATTAATTGCTTCTTCGGGAGTGGAAAAATAAAGAGCGGGTTGAAACGGTTTGGCGTTAAAAGCACGGCCTTGGAGCATTATTATCGCTCCGGAAACGATAAAATTAAAAGGAAGGGCGGTAAACTCCCCTCCATTTCCCTTTGTAATTGAGATTAGCGAAAAACCGATTAACATTGCTCCCATTTGGGATAAAAGCATCAACAACAACGTTCGCCTTCCGGGAACGAAGAATGCCCCGCCAAGCGAAATGGAAATCAAAATAGCGTTAAACCCCAAAAAGGTTTCATTTCCTTCGCAGGAAAAAGGAAGAAAAAAAAGTAAGGAACGCATCCAGAAAAAGCCAATTAAAGCCAACAAAAAAGTTACGCGAGAACTCAAAACAAGTGCGGTTAGCGCCAGAAAACAAAAGAAGAATTTTTTTTGAAAAAGAATTGCACCGATTGATGCCGTAAAAATTAAAACTTCCCGAAGCAATTTCTCGGTAAAGTACAAGTGAAATGGTTTCTGCAAAAAGGATTCAATATATCCGGAGGAGTAGGAAAAATGGCGTTGAATGTCTATCCCGAAAAAAAGCTCCTGGGAATGGCTCAAATGTGAAATTAGAAGGGTTGCAAAAACAAAAGGGTAAGAGCAGGTCGGAATTTTTAAATACCAACCGAGGGTGTTGCTGAAGGTCCGCGTTAAAAGACAGACTAAGAAACTTCCACCCGCGGAAAGAATAAATAGCAGGGTCGGATCGGCAAAGTGACTTCCCAGGAAAAGCCCGAAAAGAACCCCATTACAACCATATAGGCCGTTATCGACTTCCGCTTCCGGAAACTCAAACCATTTTCCATATCCGTAAGTCAGATGGCCGCAAAGAAGGGCTGAAAACCCGTAATCTTCACTTCCAGTCACCGAGAGAAAAATTAATATTCCGACGATCGGATTGGATGAAAAAAAGATTGTGCCATACCATCGGAAAACTCTCGATAGGTGGTTCAAAGAGAAACCATCAAGAAAAAATATTTTACCGACAATTCAAGTCAGGCTTTTCTGGGTAGATCTTTCGCCTTTCTTCCCAATAAATATGGAGGAATGGACTCAAGCATGGTCATATAGTCAAGATCTTCCTTGCGTCGAATTTGGTGAACTTTCCCCTTTTGGTCGATTAATACGACCGCGGGTCTATAGCGAATAAATTGCATCCATTGAGTCATGTTATATGCGCCAACGGGCTTAATTATTACTCGTTCTCCGGAAGAAAGCGCCGGGAACAAAACAAGGGGGCGCACAACATCTATGTTCATGCAAAGAGGCCCGTAAATTACTGTGTTTTCCATTATTTGGCTATAGGCTTGAGCCGGAATTATGTCATGTTTGTACCATGTCGCGGTAAAAAGCGTGTTTACTCCCGCATCAAGTACAAGCGCTGCCGTTCCGTCGCTTAATCTTTTTCTCGCCACAACGGTCGAGATAAGAAACCCGGCTTCATCAATAAGCGCTCTACCGGTTTCTAGTATCAATAGCGGAGGTTTATCAAACATCCCGACGTATTTCATCAGTTCGCCGCAAATTACCTCGGCAAACTTCTCAATAGGAGGGTTAACTTGATGGCCTGGAAGATATTGGGTGTGAAGCGTATTTGAGGACGGGAACCCCCCGCCCGTATCAAGGTAATCGATCTTTACTGAAAAATCTTCCCGTATTTTCTTCGCGAAAAAGACCAATTTTTGGATCGCTGTCTTATAAGCATTGGGTTCGAGAATAAAGGTTCCGATGTGGGAATGGAGCCCTTTAATTATGAGTTTTCCGGAACTTTGGATACGCGAAACGGCGGTATACGCCTCCTGGTTCTCAAGGTTAAATCCGAAACGACTCCATGCCGGATAAATTCCTACGTCCATGTTAATCCTGATTCCGATTTCTATCGGGCGGTGAATCTCTCCGGCGATTTTTTCAAGGGCGAAAATTTCGTCCATATGGTCAACGTGTATTTTGGAGCGCTTCTGTGCGGCTATTTTTAGAGATTCGTATGGCTTAAAAGGGCCGTTGAAAATTATCTTCTCTCCTGGAACACCAAGATTAAGCGCTTTTTCATACTCAAACTCGGAAACCACCTCAGCCCACGAACCCTCCTGGTGATAAATTGCGCATACGCCGCTAAGATAATTTGTCTTGTACGACCACGAGAATTGTACTCTCGGATATTGGTGGGCAAAGTCTCGCACCGCATCGCGGTATTTTTGGCGAATTATTTTATCCGAAAGGACAAAAAGGGGAGAGCCAAATTCCTGTACAAGGGTCGCGACTTTAACTTTTTCAATGGAATCCATGAAGTTATTTGTCACGGACCCAAATTTATTCATCATCCCTTCCTTGTGCTGGACAAGGCGAGGTTTTGCGTAGTCTTTTGGCATCGTCAAACTCCATTCCTTTCAGATTCGTTTCCTCTGATTATCTCACCGGTTAC
>JACPTH010000478.1 GCA_016192885.1 bacterium
AATTTTTTCTCGGGGGACAAAAACTTCCCGAGAGCTTTCGGGGTCATTTGGATCTCGAATTACAACAACCACAATTCCATTTTCAATTCGATCGACGGTTCCGGAAACCCTGCGTTTTTCACCCATGCTCTCTTACAAAACTTCGAGGCCGGTAATTGTTTTTAGAACATAACCATCTTTTACGAAAAGAACGGTGTATGTGCCAAGAGGAAGATTAAGAAATCTGTAAAAACCTGAAGAATCAGTTTTAGCTGAAAACTCGGTTCCGGAGAGATAAACTAGCGCTCCTTCAACGGGTTGACCGGTTTTTTCGTCCCGGACAAACCCCTGAATTCCGTGTTCTACAACCAAAACCGCTGGAAGGGTAGTTACAAAAACATCTGAAATGTGCCAGAAACCCTTTTCCTTAAGCATTTCAAAAACAACCTCAACCCTTCCTTCAGAAAGATCTTTGTAAAGATATTGCATGAACCTGAGCCCTTTCATCAGAAATATAAGTTATTTCTTTAATAACCAGGGAAAGAATGTTTCCGGATAAATCATGGAAAGTTATGATCTTCGAGCCTTCTACGGCCTGGGTTGAGGTCGCTACAAGCTCTCCGGAAGGAGTTAGCTGCAGCTCCACCCCATTTGCCTGCCATTCATCCATTAAATTGCGGAAAGCCCCTTCCGGCGTAGATTCGTTTGGAACCGAAGCCGCAACATGGCCTTTTCCTCCGCAACCAAGCGTAAAAAAAGTCATTCCAATTGTTACAAGGATTATAACGAAAAAACCTAAAGACTTTTTGTTCATCAAAGCATCCTGAAATCTTTTTTTTGAATTAAAGACTGTCCTTCGCCTTTTATATTACCGCTAGTCTATAATTAGATGCAAGTCATCTTTAATGTTCAAATTTTGCAGGGCAACATGGAATTAATTTTCTTGTTTTGCTTGGGAAAACCTTGTGGGTAGGTTAGAAAAATTAACCCAAAACGAGTCTTGACGCAAAAAGAACCAATCCAAGTAACGACATCATCACGGTTACTACCCAAAACCTTGTTACGACTATTTCTTCAGGCCACCCGCTTAGTTCAAAGTGATGATGGATAGGGCTCATCTTAAATATTCTTAGGCCGTGCGTCCATTTGAAATATGAGACTTGGAGAATTACCGAAAGGGCTTCAGCCACAAAAACTCCCCCAATAATGGCTAGAAACATCTCGGCTTTTATGCAAACCGCCAACGCTCCCATTGCTCCTCCGAGAGCTAAGGAGCCGGTGTCTCCCATAAAAACTTCCGCGGGATGCGAGTTATACCAAAGGAACCCTAGACAGCCCCCAAGGAGCGTGGCGCAGATAATTGCAAGTTCCCCCGCCCCAGAAATATAAAGAACTCCAAGGTGCTGAGCAAAAATTTGATGCCCGGTAATATATGACATAATCAGAAAAGGAAGGGTTGCGGTAGTGACAATCCCTGAGGCCAAGCCGTCTAAGCCGTCTGTCAGGTTTACCGCATTTGTCGCTCCGACCAAAACGAAAAGTACGAATGGGATGTAAAACCAACCTAAATC
>JACPTH010000513.1 GCA_016192885.1 bacterium
CGGCAACCGCATCCGAACGCTCATATCTGACGGCTTTTTCAGAATGCGTTCTAAGCTGTATTGTTTTTCCGCGCTTAAGAGTGGGAATAGGTTTCATGTAACATCGTATCACCAAAGGTTGTCCGCTTGTCATTCCGCCTTCTAATCCCCCCGAAAAATTGGTTTTACGAGTATAACCGAGAGAATTTGAGTATTTGATGATATCACGGGCTGCGCTACCAGATTTCCCGCTCAGTTCTATTCCTTCACCAATCTCCACCGCCCGAACTCCTGGAATACTCATTAGGGAATAAGCCAATCTGGCATCAAGGCGTTTGTCCCACTGCATAAAATTCCCGATTCCAATGGGTATTCCTACAAAACGAGTTTCCGTTATTCCGCCTAAGGTGTCTCCTTCCGCCAGCGCTTTATCAATCAAGCCTTTCCATTTTTTTGCGGCCTTTGAATCGGGAGTTAAAAATGCGTCTCCCGTGGCCGTCATGGCATTTTTTAAAGTTTCAATTGAGGAGTTTCGTTGAATAGAAGCCTTAACGGAGCCGATTTGGAGCACAAAAGAAACGGAGTCTATTTCGAGCGCGGTAAGCAAACTACGAGCGGGAACGGAAATAGCGGTTCGCATTGCCGTTTCTCTTGCCGAAGCCCGTTCAATAATGTCTCGAATATCGCCCGTATCAAATTTTAACGCTCCGACCAAATCGGCGTGCCCGGGCCTAGGCAAATCAATTGTTTCGATGGAAGAAGGCCGCGGAGGGTCGGTTTCCATCAAATGCGACCAATTCTCATGGTCGATGTTGCGAATCAAAAGAGCGATAGGGCTACCAAGAGTTAAACCGAATCTTACCCCCGAAATAATTTCTACCTTATCCCCTTCAATTTTGCTTCGCCCGCCACGACCATAACCAGCTAATCTTCGTTTCAATATCGTATCAAAGTCAATTTTTTCAACCTTAACTCCCTTCGGCATTCCATCAATAATTCCAACCAATCCTTTTCCATGCGATTCGCCTGCGGTCATATACCGAAGCATCTTTATTCTCCATAACTCGGGGGAATTTTTGATTTTTGATTGCTGATTAACGTTCTGGCTTTCAGCTCCCGTTCATCCACGAATCAAGCTCTCCTTCTCAAATCAAAAATCAAACTTCAAAAATTACCCCGGTTTATTGAGATGATACCATTTCCCCTACTTTTTCAAGAAAAAAGGCCCCGGCTTTTGTAGCCGAGACCTGAAGTAAAACTAACTCTAGAGAAATCAGAAAGAGGAGTCGAAGGCGTTATCAAAGCCGTCACCGGCATTTCCTGTCGGCTGGGCTGCAGGTTGAACTGGTTGAGGGGAAACTTCTCCGCCCTCCGGAACTATGGAGGATGCACCTGCTGATTCGATGCTTTGGGCGATAATATGAGGAGTAACCAAAATAATCAATTCGGTAGAGTCACCCTTTTTAGTGCGGTTGGTGAAGAAAGCTTTTAGGATCGGAATGTTCCCCAAAAACGGGATTTTGGAATTGCCGTTTCCTTCTTCTTCCCGGATTAGCCCACCGATCAGAATTTCTTCCCCGTCCTTTACACGAACTGCGGTTTTGGCGGAACGAGTTACAATACTTGGGTAGTTGTTTTTCCATTCGCCTACGAAGGAAACCTCAGGTTCAACATCAACGGTAATGTAACCGTCGTCATTGATTCGTGGAATGATTTTCAATTTGATACCGGTATCTTTTTCTTTTGGAGGTTGATCGGGACCGCCGGAGTAGACAACTTTCTCGCCTACGAGGATGTTGGCTTCTTGTCCGTTGATGGCGGAGACTTTCGGATTGCTTAGAATTTTTGTGTCAGAGCGTGATTCAAGCGCGGACAATGTCGCCTTGAAAATCAGGTCATCACGATAGAAATCTCCCAACCCAAACAATTGACCCTTTGGAGTAGAAAAATTTTGATAAGAGGGAGCATTCGGGTTGTTTGCAAAAAACTCCTTGGTAGCAAATATTGGCTTGCTGTTTTCCCCGCCTTCCCCGGTTCCTTCAGCTCCGGCGGCTCCCCATTTCCATTGGAATCCAATATTTTTTGTGGCGGTAGTTTTGACTTCGACGAGTTTCGATTCAATCATGACCTGATGAACCGGGGTGTCAATCGTCTCGATAAGTTTCTTTACCTCATCTAGCATGTCTTTGGTTCCGGAAACGATTACGGCATTGATTCGGTCATCGGTCGCAACCTTGACATCCTTTTTTACCGTTTGACCGATCACTTTGGCGACATCGGCGGCTTTCGCGTACTGAAGCCGCTTGGTAATAGTCAACCCTTTGTCAAAACTGTCAGCCAGCTTTTTTTCATCCGCAAGAACCCAGGTGTTTCCGATTTTTCTGACCGCAACGCCGTTTGTTTTGGCAATGAGATTCATGGCCTCTTCATAATAAACGTCGTTTAGTCTTACGGTAACGGTCCCTCTGACACCTTTTTCAACAATAATATTGGTTCCGGATTTTTGAGAAATTAGGTTGATGACATCCCGAATATCCGCATCACGAAAATTCAGGGAAATGTTATCTTCCGCGGAAACCTTCTGGGGGAATACCCAAAGGGTCAATGAAGTAAGAATTGCAAGCATCGCTATCTTGCTAGAGTGGGAGAACCTACAGGGTTTCATTCTTTTCCACCTCCGATCGAAAATGAACGGCGCATCTGTTCTTTATTTGAGTAAACAACAAGTTTGTCCGGTAATATATCGACTACTTTAAACTTTCCATCCACATTTTGGTCCTTTTGGAGCACCAAAAATTTATTTTCAAACACTACCATTGCCAGCCTATCATTATCATTCCCGCAAATTCCGTTAACC
>JACPTH010000095.1 GCA_016192885.1 bacterium
AAAGAGCTGCCGCGCCTTTCTTAACCGTGGAGACGACCTTTTCGTCATAAGCGACCATGAGCGGAACCGCGAGAATCGAGACCATATTCATGACCTTCAAAAGCGGATTAACGGCCGGTCCCGCGGTATCTTTCAAAGGGTCACCCACGGTGTCGCCGGTAACCGCGGCTTTATGTTTTTCGCTTCCCTTGCCGGTATTTTTTTCCAAATCCTTTGGCTCATCTTCAACCATTTTCTTTGCGTTATCCAAAGCCCCGCCCGCGTTGGACATAAACGAAGCCATAAGCTGTCCCACGACGATTGAGCCGCCTAGAAAACCCGCAAGCCCGATCGGGCCTAAAGCAAAACCCACAAGAATTGGGGAAAACACGCCAAGAACCGCGGGCCCGATAAGTTCTTTTTGGGCTGCGGTTGTGCAAATCGAAACAACGGATCCGTAGTCGGGTTTTTTGGTTCCTTCCCATATTTCCTTGTCACGGAATTGAGCTCTAACTTCATTAACTATCAAGAAAGCGGCTCTACCCACGGCCCTAATCAGCATCGAGCTAAACAACATGGGAATCGCTCCGCCGATCAGCATTCCAACAATTAATTTGGGGTCGGAAACCGATAAAAGACCGGCAACATTGTCGAAAAGAGCGATCGGAATAGGCTTATCTTCGGCTTGCCCGCCGGAGCCGATTACGGTGATAAATGAGGCATACAAAGAAACCGCGGCGATTACCGCTGACCCTATTGCCACGCCTTTGGTAACGGCTTTTGTGGTGTTTCCTACCGCATCAAGGTCGGCTAAAATTTGCCTTGCTTCCTTGTACTTTTCTTCCCCCATCTCCTTCGCATCGAATCCCATTTCCGCGATTCCATTTGCGTTATCCGCAACGGGCCCAAATACGTCCATGGAAATCGTGTTGCCGGTTAGGGTCAACATTCCGATTCCGCACATTGCGACTCCATAGGCGATAAAAATTGCGTTCGTTCCGGCGTAAATAGCTACTGAAGAGTAAATTGCAACGCACAAGATGACGCACGTCCAAACGGATGATTCAAAGCCAACCGCAAGGCCTTCGATAATGTTGGTTGCATGGCCGGTTCGGCAAGCTTTATTTACTCCTCGAACCGGGCTGTATTCTGTTCCCGTAAAATATTCGGTCGTTCGATTTAGCGCTACGCAAAGAACAACCCCGATAAAACAGGTGATGGCCGGGCGCATATCCAGCCCTACGAAGCCGAAATTAGCCACGACGGAAATGATGGAACCGATAACAAAGCCTTTGTTAATGGAGCTCATCGCTTCCGCGACGTTTCCTTTATCGCCCGCGTGAACGCTGTAGGTTGAAATGATTGAACCGATTACGCCGATAGCGCGAACGAGAATCGGGAAAATTACGCCTTTATGCCCGAAGGCGGCCCAACCAAGTATCATGGCCGCAACGATGGTAACCTCATAGCTTTCGAAGATATCCGCGGCCATTCCGGCGCAATCCCCGACGTTATCCCCTACGTTGTCAGCGATGGTAGCCGCATTTCTGGGATCATCTTCAGGAATGTCCTTTTCAATTTTCCCGACAAGGTCTGCTCCGACATCAGCCGCTTTGGTGTAAATCCCGCCGCCAACGCGCATGAATAATGCCAGCAAGGTCCCGCCAAAACCGAACCCAAGTAGCGCTTCATATGCTCGTTCACCATAGGTCATGAAGATAATCGTGCCACCCAACAACCCTAGCCCGTCGGTAAGCATTCCGGTGATCGTCCCGGTTCGGTATCCCAAAATTAGGGCTTTCCCAAATCCAACGCGGGCTGCCGCCGCAACACGGAGATTTCCGGTAGTGGCAAGACGCATTCCTACGAACCCGACCAATGCGGAAAACAAGGCTCCGAAGAAGAACGCGCCGGCTCTTCCAATTGCGAAAGGACTGTACCAATCATTGTCTTGGCTTGCCTTGGTTACGTAAAGAATCCCGATTAACACTAATATTAGAACCGCCACGGTTGAAAGTTGTCTTGTTAGATAGGCATTAGCCCCTTCCCGAACAGCGTCAGCAATATCTTTCATACGCTGGGTTCCTTGATCGGCTTCCGTAACTTCTTTTACCAACATCCGGGCATATAGCAACGCCATTATTGCGGTCAAGAGAACCCCCCATAAGGCGACTCTCTCCCCGAGCGAAAATTTTGCGTCAGTCATAAACGCGAAGTAATGAAACTCATGCTCTGAGGGGGGAGAACTTCCTTGAGCCACGGACGCCGGAGTTGTGGTTGGGCTGGCAAGATATCCTGCGTCCCCAGGGCTTCCGGCCGTTTGGGCGTAAACGAAAAGGGACAGCAAAAGGAGCAAAATAAAACTCAAAGATCCGATGGATAGAATCTTCATAAAACCTCCCAGTGAAGTTTAAGTTACAATACCACGGTGATTTTAAATTGCTAGAAACAAATTTCCACTGGAACAACTTGTACACCATGGATTTGACTTATAGAAGTTATCATATGACAAACGGTAACGCAAATGTTAATTTGTGATTAATTTAACGGATTTGCTAAATTTCTTAAAAATTGGGGGAACCAGCTATCTTCCTATACCAAGCTAGATTCCTCGCAGGAGTTTACGCTGAGCCGTCGGCGAATGAGTTCGGAATGCCGTAACCGTTCAGAGGGGTAGAATTCAGAATTTAGAATCCACCAGTCAGAAAGATTGGAGAGTGGCTAGGAATTGGTGGATAGGAATTATTGCTGAATGCTGCCCGCTGATAGCTGAAGGCTTACTCTTTTTTCGCTTTTGGTGAAGTTTAGGGAAGCAAGAAGAAACCCCAAGGCGTGGTGGTTTGGTGGG
This sequence comes from bacterium, assembly GCA_016192885.1. Classification (GTDB taxonomy): domain Bacteria; phylum Muiribacteriota; class Ozemobacteria; order Ozemobacterales; family Ozemobacteraceae; genus JACPTH01. The sequence goes on from JACPTH010000095.1 coordinate 2,828, forward strand.
GATGATTTAAAGACGGAACGGTCTGAAATTGGTCAATTTCCAACAGAAACGCAATGTCTTCCTCAAGACCGATCTGGATAACTTCTTCGCCTGACCCGCAAGAAGAAAAAAGCTTTTTAGGGTCTCGAAAATAGCCGTAAATTCCAAGCGCTCCTTGCCCCCCGTCACCTAAAGTAAAGGCTTGGTCGGCGGAAATACGCCCAGTCAATAATGAGATAAGATATCCCGCGCAATAAGCATCATCGATGGCAAACTTTTCCTGTCTCCCAGCGCATACTATTAAAATATCCAAGTTATCACGCCAAGCCAATTGAATCGCCTCTTCTACGACAAAACTTGCATTTAGAAAGGATCCTAGGAGAACATGGGGGGCGATGCTTACGTCCGCGACAGCCCGAGCCCCATTACTAGACGTAAAAACCAAGTTTCGACCGGCCAAATCAGCTTCCGCATATTCTCTTGGACTATTTCCATGATCGAATCCTTCGGGGGGCAACCCTCCCCGTTCTCCGCATAAAAGCGGATGGACTGCTTGTTGGGATGAGTGTTTTACGGCTTTTTGAACTGTTGAGGTGATTATTACGTTTCGAGGTTTTCGGGACATTATTACTGTCAATGAGGAAGTGGCACGAATAACATCTACCACGATGCAGACTTTTGTCGATAAAGCCTGAACTTCAAGCGGGGTAAAGGCGACATCAATGTTCACGAAAAAACTCCGGAAAAAATAAAGTAGTCCTTCAGCAATCAGCGGTCAGAAGCTGTGAAAAAAATACCCTAAATTGCACTTTTCAACCTCTGAAACCCGCATCAATGGCCGGTCTAATTTTTGGAAAACCAACTATTTCACACCTTCTCAGCATTAAGCAAAAAACCTAGGAAATTCTTTAGGAATTACACCGCTCCCAATAGATGTCAATTTTTTAGAATCCTTCAACATTTCAAATTAATTTGCACTCTTAAACCGCATTATTCAGTGCTTTTAGCTGATAGCTGATGGCGGAACGCATACAAAATAAAATGAAATGGTTAATTTACCCTATGCCTCCGCAAAAAATCCGCAACCTTTGCAGGCCATTTTTCCGGTTTTGAAACAACGGTTATAAGTACAAGCATTGCGATAAGCCCTGCAAGAATAACCATAAAAACTCCTTTTTTTGCGAACTATTTTCCGCGGCTAAATTCAGCCGCTTCTAATAATCGGTTAAAAGGGCTTTAAGAATAACCGTAATTTTTTAAAAAGATTCGTAGAGCTAAGCCATTAGGGGGAGACTTCTTTAATTCTCCATTTATCCACACAAAAGAGGGCACAACCTTTTTTTTCAAAACGCTAAAATCTTACAAGTTTTACTTCCATCCGAAAGAATTCGCAACGACAGGGTAAAGAAGGTGTCATTGCGAGAAGCGCTAGCGACGACGCAATCTTTAAACCTATCGCATTTTTGGGGATCACGATCAATTTTTGTTATCATCACCATAATGCCCGCCATCAGCACGGCAAGGAACGATCGCCCCCTCCCGCATGGCATTGTTAAGCAACCTGTAATACAATTGATCCCTAAGGCCCTCAATCTCAAAGCCCTCAAACAATCTAAAACCCGCGCGTCCCAATAATATTTGAACGCGCTTATTCTTCACATGCGTATTGGACCAGATCTCAGGGAATCTCAACACCGGATTTTTTTAAAAGGGCAAGGTATTGATTCATCATGGAGGGCCAGCTAGCATTTTCTTCAACACGCCTTCGCGCCGCAATTCCCATTTCCTTAAGTTTTGGGGGTTCCATTTTGGTAGCCCCAAAAAGAACCCTCTCAAGATCGTTTAAATCTCGAAAAGAATAAAAAAAACCTTCGATTTTGTCGAGGAACATTTCCTTTATTCCCCCGATTTTTGGGACTACCGGAACTACTTGAGAAGCCATAGCTTCTAAAACAACGTATGCGTAGGTTTCATGAGATTTAACCGGAAGGACAAAGAGATCAAAAGCCGAATAAACGCTTTCGATATCGGTTTTAAAGGGAAGGATATGAAGGAAATTTTCCCCACCAAGGTTAGCCGCAGTTTTTCTGAGGAATTCGGAATATCCGGGTTGAAATTCGCTCCCAACAAACACCAAATGAATTTCCCTATCTCTTGAAATGCCGCCGTTTTTAAAAACAAGTTCAAGAAGGTCCTGACTTCCCTTCTCTGGATGAATCCGACCGGTATTTCCAATCAGAAATGCCGAGTCGGGAATCTTTAGAATCGACCTAAGTTCAGTACGTTTTTGGTTGTCAAAGCGGTATTTGTTAGCATCTATTCCGCTTTTTATGCAGACAACTTTTTCCGGACTAATGGCCCATTTTGCAAGGATTTTATTCTGAACGTGAAGGGAATTTGGGACTACGGCGGCTACATGTCGAAAAAGAACGCGATGAATAGGGTCTAGGCGCGGTTGGTTTCCCGCCCCAATTCGGTAAAATAACAAAATGGGAACATGAATTCGCTTTACAAAAAAAAAAAAAAAAAGGGGATAAATAATTTGAGTGCGAAAAGCGATAACGGCCCGAGGTTTGAGGGTCGTAAGAATATTGGCAATTCTTTTTATCGCGAAAGGATTGAACCTTGATTCATTTTGGACTGCAACAAATGGGATAGAACAAGTTAGGCAACTATGGTAGATCCTGCTGTTCTTTGGGGCACCGATTGAAACAGGAATTCCGCGATTCCGCAAATCTTGCGCGAACCTAATTCCGAAAAGTTCCAGCCCCGACAAGCTTAAGTAAGGAAGAAGCAAAAGAACCGGACCCGTTTTCGTTTCATTCATTTTTCGAGAATGTAGTTATTCTTTCCACAAAATCCCGGTTCGCAAAAGATTAAGGGCTCTTTGTTGCTTATCGTCCAGCATGGAAATTACTTTTTCTAGATTCGGGCCTTCCCTATTTCTTAAAAAGGAAATCAAGAATTCCAGAAAAGGTTCCTTTTTTTCCGAACATGAAAAGCTTTCATATGTTGATAAAATAAGGGGAAGGTCATCAGGGTTCGATAATTCCATGAGATAATGAAAAATCTCTCTTAGGGTGTTCGAAGGGGCCGTTTGACAATATGAAAGAAGGGATTTTAAACCTTCCTCCTTTGGCATTAACAAAGCCCAAAGCCCCTTTGCATTCGTGGCAATGGAAGAATTCGACAAATTGAAAAGACGAGAAATACCTTCTCTATTCTTTTGGGAAAAAAGGGAATAGAGCGCGTTTAAACGAATATCCAAAGCTTCGCCATCGCTGGAGGCTAATTTTTCAAGAATGTCCCCGGTTTTCTCGGAAGAGAAACTTCCAAGAGAAGTCGTAGCCATCAATCTAACCTCGTAAGATGCATCATGGAGCATTCGCCCTAAATTCTCGATTCCGATATCGTTAACGGCCTGGGAAGCCGATGCCGCCGCCATTTGTCGAACCCATCTGTCTTCGTGAGAAAGGCCTTCTTGAATCATTGAAACGAAAGGAAGACTGAATTCGGATAAATCAACAATCTTAAGAATTAGTTGCGGGAAATCTTCGTGACTGGAACAAATCGATCTAGACTCTTGCAAAATTGGGCGGGTTTTTTCAGTTTCATGTTTTCGCCAATCTAACCTAATTCTAGCATGCGCCGCGGGAGATTCCGGATTGATGAGAAATCTCAAGAACCCTTCCCCGCCAATGCTCTTTATCGCAAAAAGCGAAGTTTCCGCAAGTTGGTAATTTTCCACTGAGTCGATTTGCTTCAGCGCCAAATTTAACGCTTTCAAAATCGAAGGCAAATGGGAAATCTCACCTTCGACGGCAAGAATTTCAATAGCTTTGCTTTTTCGCATAGAGTCAACTTCAGAGTTGACTACTTCAAGAGCAAGGGCGGAAAGGTCGGGCGGGATTCGCAAGTTTTTTTCAGATCTTGTCGCTACATCAACGATAGCCGCGAGCAATTTCGCCTTGTTTTCCGATCTAGCGGTTCTGACGGCTTGAGATAGGCGTTTAAGCAGCTTCCCACCACGTTGCGGATGAAAGAAAAAATACTCTTCAATTCGGTTGACGGCTTTGTTTTGTACGGAGTCAGGCAGGGTAGGCAAATACTTCAAAAATACCGCCAAGGCAAAACCTCCAAGATCTATTAGGTTGCAGATTTTGCCGTCGAGAGAATCAACATCACATTTTCCCAATCCCCGGATTTTTAAGCGTAGTTTTTTTAAATCCCGCTTTAAAGGAATCTTCTCCTGAAGCGGTTTAGTGTCGAGCATTTGGTTGTCCTTCGAAACCGAAACATCAAATCATTCGATTCGGTTATTTTATACTTTGATCTTTTTGGAAAGCTTAGATATAACTCAATAAGAGATTTAAGCGAGACCGATCAATCTCGTTGCGAACAAACTCTGAAAGTTTTTTCGTTTCCTTTCTAAGTCGCTCGATTTGAGTCGAGTTTAAGAGTTTTCGAATGGTAATTCCCAAAAGAACCGGGTAAATGGAATCGCCGTCGATAGCTTTTTGCCAGAGCATCCAAAATCTCGAAGTTTTGTTTCGCAAAAGACTTGTCATGGCCATAAACGCAAGGGCTTCCGGGTTTTCCGGGTCTTCCATGGTAACAATGTGAAGCTTTTCAGCTGAAGTTGAAAGGTCCCCCGCATAAAAAAAAGCCTTCCCTAAAAGTAAATGATCCTCCAGAAAACGCGGATGGTGCCTTCGAACCCGGACGACTAATTCCTCGGCGGTTTCGAGATTTCCGCATGCAAGGGAAAGTTCAAGTCGGGTAACCATTTCAACCAAGCTTTCTAGGCCGTCTTGAAAACGATCCCAAACTTTAATCGCCTCGTTTGGAGCTCCTTTTAAAATCATTATTCGCGAAAACCAAACGGCAAGTTCTTCGTCTTGGGGATTTTCCTGAATCAATTTCTTAAAAAGATCACCCGAGCCTTCAAGGTTACCTAACCGCATTAAAATATAACCTTTCAAAAAACGACCATGGGAATCCTCGGGAAAATTTTTTAACACCGTTTCAAGTTTCCCTAAAGCTGCTTCATAATCCCTTTCGAGGAGCTGAAGTTCTACAATTGCAAGGGATAATTCCGGATTTGGGATGGTTTGCGCGATAGAGTCCTCTAAGAATTGCTTCGCTGAAGGGACATTCCCGGCAAGAGCAAGTGATTTCGCCAAGTTGATTCGATATTGAACGTTACTTGGATCGGAACGGTGAATTTGAAAGTAAAGTTCCTTGGCCTCGTCATATTGCCTCGTTTGGAAAAGAAGGTTCGCCAATTCGTTGGCGATGAAGAGATCATGCGGGTCTTGAGCGCGAAGCTTTTGAAGGGTCTGAACCGCCTCATCAAAAGTTGTTCGCCCGTCGTAAAGACTATCTAGAGCGTCGAAAACCAGGGTTTCATACGGGCCCGCTTTTTTTATTAGGTCTGAGGCCTCTCCCCTTTTTTTTAAAATCGGAAGACGCCGGGTTAATTCTTCTATTTTACCGCGCAAAAGAGGCTGGGAAGGGTCGGACGAAAGGGCTTGCTTGAGATGGGCGATTGCATCATCGACATGTTGGGTTTCAATAAGAATATCAACCATCATTATGTGAAAATCAGGGTTTTTAGGCTCTATCATTAGCGCGCGCTTTAAGGAGGTAATTGCTTTGTCCGGTGTTCCTAGTGCCATTTGACAACGGGCAAGCTTTTCCAGGGATTCGGTGGAATCTGGCACTGCGGCGGAAGCCTTTTTGAGCGAGTCAAGCGCTTCAGAAAACCGTTCGAGTTCCATTAGGATGGTTCCGAGGGAAAGGGGAAGAGACGGATCTTGGGGAAGCTTTTCGATGAGGAAATTCAACAACTCAACAACCTCGTTTTTTTTTCCAAGAGAGATTAAACATTGAGCGATCGATTTTTTTACCTCTAGATCGTTGGGTAAAATTCGTTGAGCGTCTTCAAAAATGGAAAGGGCCTTTGCCGCCTCCTCGCGATATAGATGGGCTTTCCCAAGATTGTACATTGCGGTCGGGTGGTCGACTTGCTCCTGAAGGGCCTTTTGAAGAACTTGAATCGATTTTTCAGGCAACCCCTTTTGCAGATAAGCAGCGCCAAGGTTAATCAACACATCGACGCAATTGGGGGTAAGTTCCAAAGCCCGATTATACTCTTGGATTGCAAGATCGAACAAACCTTGCTCTTGAAATTCGACCCCCTGGCGAAAAAGATCCCCGCTTTTTTTCATGTCAAAATTCTTCCTCTCGGGAATCTTTTGAAGACGAAGAATGATGATGAACCGGACGATTTTTTACTTGCTTGGTATCCTTAAATTTTTGGAGATTTTCGATCATTGCGGTATAGTTCTCTACTTCCTGGGGGGCGCACTCCTTGAATTTCGCATAAGACTCGAAATACCTAAAGAAAATACGGGAGTTGCTGCTCCCCATCTTATTTTTTGCAAGCATGATCTCGGTGATGGGAATCATGAAATTCTCTTTTCCCCATTGCCATTCAAGAAACGGAGTTTCAAAGTCATTGACATAGTCACAGTACAATAGAAAAACCACATACGGGTCATACAATAAACCCATAATTTCCTCGAGGTCTTCCCTGATCGGTCGGCGGTTACTGATTGCCTTTGGAAGGCCCGCTGACGCAATTATCGTCACCCCTTCGGATGCTGAAAGGCTTTTTAATTCCGCCGAGAGGTAATTGCATTTTTCATTAAAGCTCATTCTTTCATGTTTAATGGCGATTTTGGAAATCGGATCTATGACTACGGCAACATCGCTTCCGCGCTCAAGTTTCGTTCTTTTTACGAGCCTCTTTATATCTTCAAGAAAAATCCGACCGTTGGATTCGTCTATTATAAATACTTGCTCTTTCATCTCGGCGACTTTTGTAAGCCCATCCTGGCGATGCTTTTCAAAAGCGATATTTGTTACGTACGGATGTTTCACGTAATCAATGGGAACCTCGCAAGCTTGGGCGACGAACTTCGCTGAAATATCGATATGATTTAAGTCGAGGCTAAAAAAAAGAACCGAAGTTCCCTGATTAAGAGTTGCTAGATCCCATGCAAGTTGGGTGACAAATGTCGTTTTTCCCATTCCAGCACCGGATGCCAGAAGGTAAAACTCTTTTTGAACTCCGTTTAATCGCTCTTGGAAAATCGGGAAGTTGGTTTCGTAGCCAAGGTATCCATGTTTTTTGGTTTTATTTTCCTGAATTAATTCCCGCATCTCATGGAGATGCATATCGAGATTCCGAATATAACCCGCGCTTCCATGAAGGAATAAAGTTCTTAGCTCTTGGATACATCCATGCAGTATTTCGAATGCCTCGTTTTCGCTTTTACCAACCTTTTCGGCATACAGGGTAAAGATTCTGTGGGCTTGAATTCGAATGTTCCGATCTCTTATCCGGTCGATTACGGGGTCTACGTCTTCCAGGAGGGTAATACCTGGCTGAGAAAATGGCGAGGTAAAAAGTTTGTAAACTCTTTCTCGCCCACCCACCCAGTCAATTTTTAATTTTCCGCCTTTTTTCTCTTCGTTTAGGCGTTTAAGAACGTTTGGTAGATTGAGAGTTTCCCCTGCCGCAATGGATTCGATCATCGTGGAAAGGAGAATTCGATTCTCTTCAATTCCCTGGAAATCCGAAACACCAAAATGTTTTTCGTCAAGTTGCTTTCCGACAATGTTCGGGTCGAAGGCAAAATTAGCAAGAATGCGTTGTTCGTCTAATTCCATATCCGCAAGAAGAGAATCAAGGCTTGAAAAAATAGCATTGTCTTCAGCATCCAAATTTTGAAATGGTGCCCGTCTTTTTATCTTTATTGATTGCTTTCCACTCATTTTGCATTGCTCCACAAGCATCTTTGGGAAATCCGGCGCAATAAATTGCGCGAAACCTAACTATAACTGACTTTTGAAGAACTGTTCCCCATATCGGCAAAGTTTCTCAAGAGTGGAGTGATCTTGGGCTTCAGCATAATATCGAACCACCGGCTCGGTACCTGAA
>JACPTH010000514.1 GCA_016192885.1 bacterium
AACCCATGCGAATATTTTCAGCATAAACATAAAAAAAACCCAGGAAATTTGCAATATATTCCGGTTGATTTCGAAACCCTGCTCTAAGATCTCCCGAGGATATTTCCGTGAGCCCTACAACATCAATTTTCTGGTCTTTCAAAAGGTCCCCTATTCCTCGCAAATTCTTACCCCGCGCTAGCTCGTTTATCCCTCCGCTTTTGTTTCCCCTTGCGTGGGCGATATTATACCCAGCCACTCGGAAGTGAATTCCGTTGGAGGAAACAAGTATCCGTGATGGAGAGGAAACTCCCATTTTGCATTGTAATGCTGAAACCTTGACCGATACGTCGTCAAAGGGAGTTTTGGCAACAAGAATTTGAGAAATGAATAGCAGAAAAGGAACCCAAATCATTACCAAACCCTTAGATTTTTTCACAATTTTCCCCCCTACAGGTTTTTTAATTATAATGAAAACTCTTAAAATGTCCAACCAAAGCAGGGGAAAAGGTCAAAAAAGCATTTTCAACCTATTCTGAAAACAAAGGGGGGAGCGAGTAATTAATTGGTGGCGTAAGAGTGCAAGCCTGAAAGGATCAAATTAACTCCGAAAAGCGTGAACATGGTGACAAGAAAACCCATAACCGCTAAAACCGCCAAACCCGTTCCTTTCCAGCCTTTGGAATAGCGGAGGTGCAAATACCACGAATAGACCAGAAACGTAATCAGCGCCCAGGTTTCCTTTGGATCCCAACCCCAATATCTTCCCCAGGCTTTATAAGCCCAAACCATCCCAAAAATTATCGCTCCCACGGTAAAAAGCGGGTAACCAAGAGCAATCGCCCGGTAAATTAATTCGTCAAGGTTTTCCGCCGGAGGAAGCAACCGATCGACCATTAATGCCAATTTTTTTCTATAGAGAAAAAAAGCCAAAAACAACCCAGCAGTGAATACGCCAAGCGGGGTAACCACAAAAAAGGCCAAATTCCTCCACTGCGATTCATCCGGAGCGGAATTGTACAATTTGAATGTAAGCGCCGCCATACCGCAAAAAAACAAAGCAGGCAAGCCTAATACGGTTCCATTACAAAGCGAAACCTCGCCGGGAAAACTTGGCATAAACTCTTTTCCCGCATTTGCGGAACTCTCTAAATCACTCTCCAAAAGGCGCCTGATACAATATAAATAACCAAGCGCAAAAGACAGAGCGAAACAAGCTTCTCCTAGAAACGAAACGGAAACATGTATATGGAGCCAATATGATTGCAAAGCGGGAACCAAAGGGGTGGAATTTTGCGGAAAAACTGAGGCTACCCCGATCATTAAAACGGCCAAAACAGCGGTAGCCCCCTCTACAAGAGGTATCGAGCTCGAAAAAGTGAAAATTAATGTGCTCCATGCCAAAAAAGTTGAGAGGGTAACCAAGGATTCGTACATGTTTGAAAGCGGAGGATGACCGCTCTCCTGCCAGCGCAAAATCAGGGCCACGGTGGCCAAGCTTGCGCCAAGAAAATAAAATCGCCGGGCTAAAAAATAAATTGAAGTTTTCCCCGAGGCAATTGAAAATGCATAAACCAAAAAAGAGGCCACGTAAGTTAACAACGAAACAAAGAATAAAATCATTTCAATTGTCATTTGTTAGAGCCTTCTTCGGTCTTTTCCTCGATTCCAGGTTGGGGGTGGGCAGGGCTTAAAGAAGACACAAGAGAGTCAAAATCGGTTTTCAGCAAAAATTGGGCTCTATTCCCCATTACGGCGACGGAAACACGATTGTCGGGCCTTAAAATAACCCATTTTTCGACATACTTTATGTAGAAGGCCAAAACCATTCCGAGAGTCATCAACGTGCATCCTACCCAAACAACCGGAGCTCCCGGATCTTGGGCCGCCTGTAAACCGCTTTCAAAAGCCCCATCCGCAAAGGCAAAAACAAACGTGTGCGGGATCGGAAGCTTTGAGAAATGGTTGGACATTGCTTCATTTTGAAAGCCCCATGCGGAACCAACCTTTTGGCCCTTTTCATCAAACGCCTCAATTAGTGCCGCAGGGTTGTTCAATTCATTCGAAACGCTTACAAATTCTCTTTGATTTCCTTCCCCGACTATCTTGAAATCCGGAAAAAATTGGGTGAACAAGAATGAATATGGACTCCAGTCGGGTTTGATTTGTGAACCGACTGAAGCCACCAACGAATAGGACATTTCTGAAGGGGCGGAAGCGGAAGCTGAGGAAATCTGAACCTTAACGGTAAAATGAAGAAGTCCGTGCTTTTGGCTCCAATTGGATTGGTAAAACGTATATCCACCGAAAGAAAATGGTTCGTTTACCC
>JACPTH010000515.1 GCA_016192885.1 bacterium
AAAAAGATCAAAATTAGAAAAACTCCCTTTATTAGAGAGGTAAAATCATTTAAATCGACTCGATACAATAGGGAAACAAGGAGAAGGGGGATCGCCAAGGCTTCAAAGGAACTAATGTTTTTTTGCGACAAAGCTCTCCAAATGATAACTCCAAAGCAAAACCCCGCCGACATGCTAATGCTTCCGCCCCAAAACGCGCAAAAGAAAACGAGGGTAATTGCCGAAACGGCGCTAATTAGTAAAGACGAATCCGAATCTATGTGAAGAGGAAGGGGTTGAAATTCTTTTTCAGGGTTTACTTCGGGATTTATACTCCAAAAAGCGGCTTGTGGAGCCGAATTAGGACAAACAAGGGAACAATTCATACAGCGAAGGCAGCTTTTGTTTTTCACATGTCCAAAAGAATCCATTTCACCAACCACGTCGATTCCCATTAAACATTCGTTACGGCAATTCCCGCAATGTTTACATTCTTTTTTTCTTACCATCTTTAGGGGGGCAATATGATTAAACCAGTTGAACCATAGCCTGAAAGAGCAAATCGTTCTGCAAAATGCCCGTTTTCCAAGAAGAAAAATTAAAAAAAAGGAATTCGTTACCATGGTGATGCAAATTAAGAAGATAGAACGGGGGACGCCCGACCAAACTTCCGGATTTCCAAGTTCCATTGAAAATCCTTTTGGCAGCCCGAAGGCTATCCAGGCGAAAACCAATTGTCCCAAAATAACGGTAAACCAAATCCAAGGAATAATAGTTGACTCAATACGAATCATTTTGGGTTTAATTCCAATTCTCTCGAATACCCAGTAGGAAAAATCTTGGATAATTCCCCAGTGGCACGCCCACCCACAGAAAACCCCCCCTAACACCAGAGAAAGCAAAAAAACTATAATACTAAAAACAGTTCCGGCGCTAACCAACCCGGTTTGCAGGGTGAGAAAAAAGTTTCCGAAACCAAGGTGACCTACAGAATTAACTTTTCCTAAATACCAAAGGGCCACATGTCCAAAAAAAAGAACGTAAATGAGAACCATGAAAGGAACCCGAAGTTTGGCTATGGTTTTCATTCTCTACAAACCTTTCGAAGATAAATTCACTTTCATGATAAACCCAAATTGGGGGAAATTTCAATTGCGGCAAACCGGTAAAAATAAATGTCGAAAATGGGGAAAAAATAATTGACGAAAATTACCATTGGTTAGAAACAGTTGAAACCGCTTCGAAAACCATCGGAGCGCCATCCTCTTGGGCTTTCCATTTCACTATCACTCTAAAAAGTTTTAGTTCTGAAGAAAACCCGTCAATCATTGAAGGAGCATCGATAACGCTAACATCTCTCTTATACTCAATTCCGCCGACCTTAACCACAGGTACAAAACCTTCGCCGTTTTCAACGTCAAATAAATTATTGCTCGAAAGAAAATCGGCTTTTAATGTATCCTTTCGCCCGTCCTTATCGGCGCCTATCTCACGGAACCTAGCGGCACGAGCTGCTTCCATGGCTTGAGTGGCAAGGGAAACAGCGACTTCGTAACTTCGAACCTTTTTTATGCTTTGGAAACTATTGGAAATTGCCCATCCTATTAGGAAAAGAAACGTCATTAGAGAAATTGAAAGAACGATCTCAATTAGGGTGGTCCCCGTGGTAACAGTGATTCCCAATCGAAACCAACTTTTTGCCGAAAAGCGGTCGCAATGAAGCGGAAATCTCGAATTTTGCAAGTGTCTCAGAAGAATTTAAAAAACTTCTCCTGGTTTAAGACCCGCTTCGACAAGAAGATTCATCGGAGATCCTTGGTTGTCAGTTATGTCTACAGCGGCAGGACCCTTGGTAATCTCATGAACGAACTTGGTATCGATGTTTGGGTTTTCTAGTAGAGTCCCCGGCGGGTTAGGCGCGTCGGCGGTGGGTATCCAAACAAAATCAGGAGGATTGTTTTTTGAATCGCCAGACCATTATCCGCTAATTATGTTTCCGTCTTCATCGACAAAAAGATTGTAATTGTAAGTCGTAGAGAACCATTTGGTGCCCAGAAATTCTGGTTTAACAGCGTCATCCGCGAAATAACAAGTGGTACGTACTTTAATTTTCTTATCGTTAAACCACCCAGTGTTCCAATGGGATTCAAATTTATAGAGGGGGAAATTCCAAACCTGCCGGTCTGCCGCCACATCGCAAATCATGGCACCTTTCCCGTTTCCAATTTGGTCAAGAAGGAGTTTATGAAATTGATCGGGATAAATGTCATCTCGGTCATCCCCGTGGTTTCCCCAAAACCGCTTGCCATAAAAAAGGCAATACGTGTTCATATAAAGTTCAGCCAAAATAGCTTTTTGGTCGGCGACATCAAAAGTTATTCCATTTCTAATTTTCGTTTCTCGTGGTTCAGGTTCGAGAAAACTCGATGCCGACCAACCATTGCAATGCCCTTCCCAATCTTCCGCGTTGGGGTTGTAATGAGTGTTTCCAACGTTCGACTCCCAAAAAAGTAAAAAAGTAATCATGAAGACAACCAAAATGCGTTTCATTTCTTTTCACCTCTCATTGGAGAACTTCCGCCTTGCGTTTTGCCCATTCTTCCCGCGAACCTAACTACTTTTGATGGGCTTTCAGACAAAAGCGCCCAGGGGGTTCCTTCTTGCCAAAGCTGAATGATGGTCTCATTGGCCTTGGGATCCTTTAATTCAATTTGAAATTGCTCGCCTCCCGAGGAACGATACGATGAAAAAACGTCCGCATGTTGTTTATCAGGCTTCTTTTCCGTTTGGGAAACCGATTTCTTAAACTTGAACCCTCCAATTTTGGTGATTTTCCCGAATTCCTTTGCAGAAGGTTCACTGTAGGCTGAAAACCCATCCGCTGATTGAACTGTTTTACGGACTAGAGGAAAAACCGGAAGGTCATAAGGAACCAGAGAACCTTCGCTTAAGAGAGGTTCAGGGGTGTTTGGATCAAAATCACGCTCCTGTTTCTTCACACCTGTTGAGGTCGGAAAAATGTCTATGATTCGGAAAACCCGCAAATCAACGGTTGAAAGATAAATAACCGCTTGCGCCCTAATAGAAGAATTTTGGGGATAAATGTACAATATGTAGCAATCTTGTCGATTTAATTTTTTTATTGATTTAATCTCAAACACCCAGGTAATGGGGGGTAACCAAACTTCTCC